>NZ_JBMDJM010000007.1:0-226549 GCF_057809195.1 Acidovorax sp. FG42
GGCGGTTGGGCAGGCCCGTGAGGGCGTCGTAGAAGGCCAGGCGTTCGATTTCTTGCTCGGCACGTTTGCGATCGGTGATGTCGCGGCACACGCCCAGGATGCCCGTCACGCGGCCGTGCAAGTCACGGATGGGTGTCTTGATGGTCTCGAACTGGCCCTGGTAGCCGTCTTCCGCGAAGGTGAGCGTCTCCTCGTACACCAACGGTTGCCAGGCCTGCATGGCACGCTGGTCGTACTTGCGAAAGCGCTCGGCGTCGGCGGGCGCCACCAGGTCAAAGTCGCTGCAGCCCACGACCTGGCTCTCCGGCCGGCCCGCAAAACGCTCAAACACCGGGTTGACCGACAGGTACACCCCGTGGGTGTCCTTCATGAACACCATGTCCGGCATGGCGTTGACCACGCTGGCCAGGTGCGCCTTCTGCTGGGCCAGCTCCTGTTCGATACGCTTGAGCGCCGTCAAGTCGTAGGCAAACAGCACCACGGCGGCCACCCCTTGCGCCGTCACGCTCTCGGGGGCGATGGTGGTGTGGCGGAACTGGGTGCCGTCGGGGCCATCAATGCGGTTCTCAAACACCGCTGTCTCGCCCGCAAAGGCTTTTTCAAGGTGCGGGTGGATGCGTGCAAACACTTCGGGCGGAATCACATCCTGCAGCAGCTGGCCTTCCAGCTCCTGGGGCGTGGTGTAGAGCCAGCGGGCCTGCTGCTCATTGACGTACAGCACGCGCAAGTCCCGGTCGATCCGCGACACACCGCCCGGCACGTGGCGCAGCGTGTTGGCCATGAGCGCCTGCTGGGCGTGCGCGGCCTCTTCAGCCTGATGGTGGGCGGTGATGTCGGTCTGCACGCCATCCCACAGCACCCGGCCATCCTGCAGCCGGCGAGGCGACGAACTCAGGTGCATCCAGCGCACCTGGCCGTCGGTGCGGCGCACCCGAAACACCGCCTCCAGGCTGGTCATGGACAGGTAGGACTGGCGCTCGGCCTGGCGCAGGCGGTCGATGTCTTCAGGAAGGATCTGCCGGTACAGCACGCGCGGGTCCTGCAGCACGTCTTCGACCCGCACACCGTTCAGCCGCTCGATGGCGTCTCCCATGTGCACAAAATGCACCCGGCCATCCAGCTCGCGCACGATCTGGAACAACACGCTGTGCGGCAGGTTGCGCCCGAGCAGTGACAGACGCCCTTCGCTCTCGCGCAAAAGGCTTTCGGCCTCCTGGATGCGCGCAAACGGGCGACGAATACCTGCGTCAAACACCGCCTGGTACAGCAGCGCATACGCCACCACCCGAAAGCCATGGGACAAGACCCCACCCAACGTCGAATGCCCGCCCAGCGCGCCCACGGTGACCTCGCCGCACACGAAGGCACCGGCCGCCCAGGCAAACAGGCGCTCGCGCGGCGCCTCTTCGCTGTGGCTGCGGCGGTACAGCAACACCGCACTGGCGGCCAGTGCCAGGGCCAGCCCCACAGCCACCGCCTGACGCAAGGCCCCGTCTGCAGCATGGGCAAACCAGTGGGGCAGCGGTCCCAGCGCCGATCCCGCAAGCACCAGCGTGACGCCCCCCGCTGCGGCCAGCCACGCACGAGCCGGGCCGGGGGCCGACAGGCGCGTGGCGGTAAGCCCCAGGGTCAGCGCCTCGGCCACACGCGCCCAACTGCTCAGCCACAGCGACATGTCGGCGCTGCCCGGGGGCATGTGCACGGGGCCGGAATGCACCAGCACGCCGTGCAGAAAATTGCAGGCCGCCGCCACGCCAAAGCCCACTACCAGCACATTGGCGCGCGCCTGCTCCTGCGCCTCCAGGGCATGCAGCGATACGGACACCACCAGCAACCCCAGCAGCACCGCCACCAGCTCCAGCAGCGGCTCTAGCCCGTGCTGCGCGCCTGCCCCATCGCCCAGCATCTGCGCCAGTGGCACCACCACCAGCGCCAGCAATGCCACCACCAACACCACGGTGATGGCGGGCGCATCCGACCAGGGCATGCGCGCGGTCGGAGAGCTGTTGGGAGGGGGCATGGGCAAAGGGGTGAAAGGCAGTGCCGACGAAATGGCCGCACAACGTCACAAGTGTATCTACGCGTAAGGAAATAACCAGAGCGCTCGCCCCATGAAAAACGGGGCCGAAGCCCCGTTCCAGACAGCGCAGGAAAGCACCCCGTCCCGGCGTTGCGCGCACGCATCAGCACGGGGCGCGGTGGCCCCCTTTCACCCCTCCAGCAGCTGGCGCAGCACAAAGGGCAGGATGCCCCCGGCCTGGTAATAGTCCACCTCGATGGGAGTGTCGATGCGCAGGGTCACCGTCACCTCCTGCCGCGTGCCATCGGCCCGGTGGATGACCAGGCGCGCATCGCTTTGCGGCGTGAGTGCAGCGTCGGGCACCACGTCGATCACCTCGTTACCCGTCAGGCCCAGCGTTTCCCACGAATCGCCCGCCTTGAACTGCAGCGGCAGCACCCCCATGCCCACCAGGTTGGAGCGGTGAATGCGCTCGAAGCTGCGCGCCACCACGGCCTTGATGCCGAGCAGCTGGGTGCCCTTGGCGGCCCAGTCGCGGCTGGAGCCGGTGCCGTACTCTTCCCCCGCAAAAATCACGGTGGGCGTGCCCTGGGCCATGTACTGCATGGCAGCGTCGAAGATGAACATCTTCTCGCCCTGCAGCGCGCCCTCGTTCTGGAACACCGTGACGCCACCCTCCTCGCGCGAGCCATCAGCGGTGGGTGGGATCATCAGGTTCTTGATGCGCACGTTGGCGAAGGTGCCGCGCACCATCACATCATGGTTGCCGCGGCGGGCACCGTAGCTGTTGAAGTCTGCCTTTTGCACGCCGTGCTGCAGCAGCCATTGGCCGGCGGGCGAACTCTCCTTGATGGAACCAGCGGGCGAGATGTGGTCGGTGGTGATGGAGTCGCCAAACAGCGCCATGATGCGCGCTCCGTGCACCGCCGACGCGGCCGCCGCGCCCTGGTCGAGCGCAAACTGGGCAAAAAACGGCGGCTCGGCAATGTAGGTGCTGGCGGGCCAGGTGTAGGCCGTGCCGCTCACGCCCTTGATCTTCTCCCACAGCTTGCCGGGGTCGGAGGCCACCTTGGAATAGTTCTCGCGGAAGGCCTTGCCGTTCATGGCGTACTTGAGCAGGGCATGGACCTCGTCGCTGCTGGGCCAGATATCGCCCAGGTAGATGTCCTTGCCCCCTTTGCCTTTGCCCACCGGCTCGGTCATCAAGTCCTTGAGCACGGTCCCGGCAATGGCGTAGGCCACCACCAGCGGCGGGCTGGCCAGGAAGTTGGCCTTGAGGTTGGGGTGGATGCGCGCCTCGAAGTTGCGGTTGCCCGAAAGCACGGCTGCGCACACCAGGTCGTTGCTGGTGATGACCTCGTTCAGCTCGGGCGTGAGGTCGCCCGCGTTGCCGATGCAGGTGGTGCAGCCATAGCCCGCCAGCGCAAAGCCCAGCTTTTCCAGGTAGGGCAGCAAGCCGGTCTGCGTGAGGTATTCGGTGACGATGCGCGAGCCGGGGGCCAGCGAGGTCTTGATGTGCGGCTGCACCTTGAGCCCTGCCTCCACCGCCTTCTTGGCCAAGAGGCCTGCGGCCAGCAGCACGCTGGGGTTGCTGGTGTTGGTGCAGCTGGTGATAGCGGCAATCAGCACATCGCCGTTGCCCACCGTGGGGTCGGCCCCCTTGCTGGGCAGCGTGGTGGCCTGGGCGTGGTCGCGGGCCGTGGCCAGCGCGGGTTTGTTGGCCTCCATCTCCACCACCGAACGCGGCGCACCGGCGGGTGTGGGCTTGCCGTCGGGGGTCACATCAGTCACCACCTCTGCAGCGCGGTGGATGTGGAACCGCGTGTGCAACAGCTCCGCCGGGCGGTTGAAGCCGTTTTGCGCATTGGGCTTGCTGAACAGGTCGGCAAACTGGCTGCTGACCTTGCCCAGTTCGATGCGGTCCTGGGGACGCTTGGGGCCCGCCAAACTGGGCGTCACGCTGCCCAGGTCCAGCGTCACGACCTGCGAGTAGTCCACCTCGCCGGCCAGGGGCACGCCAAACAGGCCCTGGGCCTTGAAGTAGGCCTCGAAAGCCTCGATCTCGCCCTTGGTGCGGCCCGTGCCCTTGAAGTAGTCGATGGTCTTTTCATCGACCGGGAAGAAGCCCATGGTGGCGCCGTATTCGGGCGCCATGTTGCCGATGGTGGCGCGGTCGGGCAACGCCAGGGTGCGCGTGCCTTCACCGAAAAATTCGACGAACTTGCCCACCACCTTGTGCTGGCGCAGCAGCTCGGTCACCGTCAGCACCAAGTCGGTGGCGGTCACGCCCTCGCGCAGCTGGCCCGTCATCTCAAAGCCCACCACATCGGGGGTGAGGAAGTACACGGGCTGGCCCAGCATGGCGGCCTCGGCCTCGATACCGCCCACGCCCCAGCCCACCACGCCAATGCCGTTGATCATGGTGGTGTGGCTGTCGGTGCCCACCAGGGTGTCGGGGTAGTAAACATGGTCCTTGCGCTTGTGCACGCCACGCGCCAGGTATTCGAGGTTGACTTGGTGCACGATGCCAAAGCCTGGGGGCACCACGCCAAAGGTGTCAAAGGCCTGCATGCCCCATTTCATGAACTCGTAGCGCTCGCGGTTGCGCTGGAATTCGAGCTTCATGTTCAGGTCGAGCGAATTCTTCTTGCCGTAGTGGTCCACCATGATGGAGTGGTCCACCACCAGGTCCACGGGCACCAGGGGTTCGATCTTCTTGGGGTTCTTGCCCAGCTTGGCGGCCACGCTGCGCATGGCGGCCAGGTCGGCCAGCAGCGGCACGCCGGTAAAGTCCTGCAGGACTACGCGCGAGACGACGAAGGGGATCTCGTCCTTGCGCTCGGCATTGGGCGCCCAGCGGGCCAGTTGCTCCACATGCTCTGGCGTCACCTTGCGGCCATCGCAGCTGCGCAGCACCGATTCGAGCACGATGCGGATCGACACCGGCAAGCGCTGGATCTGCGGGAACTGCTTGGCCAGCGCGGGCAGGGAGTAGAACTTGCCCTCCTTGCCCGATGCGGTCTTGAAGCCCTTGAGCGTGTTGGCAAAGGCGTGGCGGGCGGGCGGGGACGATGGGGTGGCTGGCGGCTTGGGCGATGAGGCCATGGCGAACTCCTTGATGAAAAGACGACAGCGCCTATTCTGGCAGTCCCCCATGACGGTGCAATCGCTGGGGGTATGTGCCCCCGTGCCCAAAGGCCCATCGGAAGGGCTCAGGCGACGCGTTACCCACCTTTTCAAGGAAAAATTCGCCCAAGCGCTACTTGAACATACCCTGATAGCTACTAAATTTATAGCAATTGCCCACTAGGCTGCAGCCCATGCAGGCAGGCGGCGCACCCCCATCCACTGCAGCTCGGCAATGACTGCCACCGAAACCACATGCACCAACAGGTAGGCCTGGCCCAGGAACGTGGGAGCGACGGCATTGCCCAGCAGCAGCGCCAGGCTGGCCAGCGCCCACCCGAAATTGGCAACGATCAGCACCCACAGGCTGCCACGCGGCATGTTGTGCGCACGGGCAATGCGGGTGGCCAGCGCGGCGTATCCCAGCAGCAAGACGCCCGACAACACCAGCAGGCCGGACGGCAGCCCCAGCCATTCGGCCAATGACGCCGTCAGCAGCAGATGCAAAGCGCCGAGCAGCAGCCCGGTGGACGCATCGAACCAGACCAGGGCACGCAAGAAGGCGGGGGAAGACAGCAGGTTGAACATGACAAGCTCCTTGGAGGGTTGAAGAAGGCTGCATCGTTGCCGCCCAGGCGCATGGCGTCGATAACGTGCCAGGTAATGGCCGCTGCGCAGCTTGGGCCTAGGATGCTGGGCATGACGTCCACACCTTCCACGCCCTCCCGCCGCACCCCGCGCCATCCGCTGCCGCACCGCGCTGTAACACCTGGGCCCGCCAGTTTTGGGGACCACCTGCGCACCTGGCGCCAGCAGCGGCACCTGAGCCAGCTGGAGCTGGCCGACGAGGCGGACATCTCCACGCGGCACGTGAGCTTCATGGAGACCGGCCGCACCAACCCCAGTCGCGACATGGTGCTGCGCCTGTGCGAGCGCCTGGCCATCCCGCTGCGCGAGCGCAACACACTGCTGGTGGCGGCTGGCTACGCCCCCATGTACCGCGAGCGCGCGCTGGACGACCCGGCACTGGCCGCCGCGCGTCAGGCGGTGGAATTGGTCCTCAAGGGCCACGAACCCTGCCCCGCCATCGCACTGGACCGCTGCTGGAACGTGGTGGCCGCTAACCGCGCTGCACAAGCCCTGCTGGCTGCACATGTCAGCCCCGAACTGCTCGCGCCCCCAGTCAACGTATTTCGCCTGAGCCTGCACCCGGACGGACTGGCCTCACGCATCGCCAATCTGGCGCAATGGCGCCACCACCTCTTCGAGCGCCTGCGCCAGCAGATTCATGCCACGGCCGACCCCGCCTTGCTGGCCCTACAGGCAGAACTGCTCGAATATCCCGCACCCGAGGAATCGCCCCCGCTCGTCATGGCCGGAGAAATGTTGGGAGTCGTGATGCCGTTTTGTTTTGAAAGCGTGCATGGCATGTTGTCCCTCATCAGCACCACGACCATATTCGGCACCCCGGTGGATGTGACCTTGCAGGAACTGGCCGTGGAATCGTTTTTCCCGGCCGATGCATTTACCGCGCAGATACTGCGGGAGATGGCGCAGCAATATGCTGCGGATTGACCACCCAGGGCTCGAGTGCCGACAACAAGACGACACTTGTTTGGCACGATGGTCGGCTTGAGGCCTGCGCAGCCTGCATCGCGATAACCCCCCAATAGGAGCAGCATGCGGATTTTTAGCGGCTGTGGGATGTACCGATACTCCAGATGCCGGAAGGAAAGCGATAGCCGTGCCCCAAAACCTCCAACCATGCCACGCCAAAAAAAATAGCCCGCAGTAGCGGGCTATTTTTGGGCGCAAGGAACGCTGATTCTCAGATGGCGAACTTTTCGCGGTTTTCGTTCTGAATCCATTTGGGCGCCTTGCCACGGCCCGTCCATGTCTGGCCGGTGGCTGGGTCGCGGTACTTGGGAGCCACCTTGGTGCCCGCCGTGGAGCTGCGGCCTGTTTTGCCAGCGGCCTTGCCGGCTGGAAACACGTCCTGGGCAGTCAAACCATATTCGGCCACCAGAGAGCGAACTTGGGATACAGCATCCGCCAATTCCCGGCGACGGGCTTCGCTGATTTGCTGCTCAAGGGCTTCACGCTGCTTCAAAAGTTCTTTGTAGCTGGTCATGGTGTCTGAATAAGGAATTAGGGTTGGAGACTGGGCGATTATATGAATAACAGAAGGCATGCCACATGCCCTGGTAAAAATTTGCATTAAGAAACCACAGAAATGGGCCTGGCATATTCGTCCGCAGGCTATCTCCTGCAGCAAAGCCCCATAAAACTTTCAAAAATCGCTTCCGATGTGCAGCAATACAGCTCAATGCGTTGGCCTGCCCTCCCAGCGCTTGAAATATCCGGCCGATACACATCCTCTTTTCGTCTACGGCAGATAAATGCACAGCTTCTGCCATCAAAATGCGGCTGCGATGTAATGGCGTGCACTATCTACCTCGGGCAAGGGCCTGAATATGCTGGCACACCCTGGGCTAGCAGACACGCATGCGCCCATCCAGGCAACCCACGCTCCCCGACACCCACTGCGCAGTGAGGGGCAGTGCTCCACGTGAAAAGCCTCGCGCGAAGCCCATTGCGCCTCAGCAGAAAATCAAGGCTTCACTCCACACCCTTTACGACCCCAGACCATCATGGCTATTTACTGTATCGGCGACATCCAGGGCTGCGACGGCGCTCTGGGGCGCCTGCTGGACACCATCGGCTTTTCTGCCAGCCGGGACACGGTGTACCTGCTCGGGGACCTGGTCAACCGCGGCCCCGACTCCGCCGCCGTGTTGCGCCGCTGCATGCAGCAGGGGGATGCCATCCGCTGCCTGCTGGGCAACCACGACCTGCACTTGCTCGCTGCCGCACATAGCGCACGCAAGCCGTCGCGCCGCGATACATTGGCCTCGGTGCTCGACGCGCCGGACCGCAGCGCTTTGCTCGAATGGCTGCGTCATCAACCCTTGGCGCGGTCCCACGAGCATTCCGGCCAGAGCCTGCTGATGGTGCATGCAGGTGTGGTCCCTGCCTGGAGCACCGCAGACACGCTGGCACGCGCGCAGGAGGTGCAGGATGTGCTGCGCAGCCCGGATTTGCCCGCCTTTCTGCACGCCATGTACGGCAACACGCCCGATCACTGGGATGACGACCTCACGGGCACAGACCGGCTTCGTGTAATCGTCAACGCATTGACACGCATGCGCTTTTGCTCATCGGGCGGGGTAATGGATTTTGAAAGCACTGAGAGCGCCAGCGCGGCCCCGGAGGGCCTGATGCCCTGGTTTGACGTGCCGGGCCGGCGCACTGCTGGCACTTTGATGGCCTTTGGTCACTGGTCCACGCTGGGCTGGCTCAACCGCAACGACCTGCTGGGCCTGGACACCGGCTGTGTGTGGGGAGGCTGCCTGAGCGCCGTGCGTTTTGGCAAGACGCTGGCTGACCGCGAACTGCTGCAGGTGCACTGCGAGCAGGCACAGCAGCCGGGCTAGAGAGATGAGGCGCTAGGGAGATGAGAGGCCCGGGCAGACAACAAGCCCGGGACAGGCAAGACGGCAGTCAGCGCAAAGAGAGCGCTTGCGCTTATTGCGTGGAGGTTTCCGGCTGCACAGCCTTGAACAAGGCGGCCACTTTGCGCTTGGGTTTGATGTTGGCCGAAATGCTGCTGCGCGCGGGCGACTTGGCTGCGGCCTCCCAGGCGGGGGCGGCATCCGCATTGCTGGGTTCGTAAGGCTTTTCAAAGAAGGGGTCACGCGATGCCACCGCTGGGCGGAAGCCTCGGTGGTGTTCACGCGGCTCGCGGCGCTCGTTGCGTTCGCGCACGGCGGCGGGAATCACGTCGCGCGGGTCTCCGGCCTCGCCCGATTCGCGCCATGCGCGGCGGCCGTCATTGATGCGACCACGGGGGCGGTCTTCTTCGTACTCGATGGCTTCGAGATCGATCTTTTTCTTAATCAGCTTCTCGATGTCGGCCACCAGGCGGGCATCGCTGCCCGACACCAGCGTAACCGCCAAACCCGACGCGCCCGCACGGCCCGTGCGGCCGATGCGGTGCACATAGTCTTCGGCGTTGAACGGCACGTCGAAGTTGAACACCGCAGGCACGTCCTTGATGTCGAGGCCGCGCGCGGCCACATCGGTACAGACCAGCAGATCGACTTCGCCCTTCTTGAAGGCTTCCAGCGCCTTCAGGCGCTCGTCCTGGCTCTTGTCGCCATGCAGCGCGGCAGTCTTGAGGCCCTCGCGCTCCAGGCTACGCGCCAAACGGGCGCAGCCGAGCTTGCTGTTCACGAAGATGAAGGCCTGCTTGATGCCACGGGTCTTGAGCACCTGGTGGATGGCGCGGCGCTTGTCATCGTCGTTAGCGCTGTAGAAGCGCTGTTCCACGGTGGAGGCCGTTTCGTTCGGGCGAGCCACCTCGATGGTGATGGGGTTTTGCAGGTAGCTGCTGGCCAGGCGCTTGATCTCGGGCGAAAAAGTGGCACTGAACAGCAGCGTGGTGCGCTGCTTGGGCAGATAGCTCAGGATGCGCTGCAGATCGGGCAGGAAGCCGATGTCCAGCATGCGGTCGGCCTCGTCGAGCACCACGTACTCGACCTGGTTGAGCACCGCGTTCTTGGCCTCGATGTGGTCCAGCAGGCGGCCGGGGGTGGCCACCAGCACCTCGACGCCCTTTTTCAGTTCGATGGTCTGGGGCTTCATGTCCATGCCGCCAAACACCACGGTGCTGCGCAGCTTGGTGTGTTTGGCGTACAGGGCGATCTGCTGGGCCACCTGGTCCGCCAGCTCGCGGGTGGGCAGCAGCACCAGGGCGCGCACGGGGTGGCGCGCGGGCGATGTGGAGCTGTTCTCGTGCTTGAGCAGGCGCTGCAGCAGGGGCAGCGAGAAGGCAGCCGTTTTGCCGGTGCCGGTCTGAGCGGCGCCCATCACGTCCTGACCGGTGAGCACCACCGGGATGGCCTGCGCCTGGATGGGCGTCATGGACTCGTAGCCCATTTCGGCTACGGCGCGCGCCAGCGGCTCAGCCAGCGATAGATTGGAAAAGGAACTTGTCATTTAGCTCTCTATTGTCGCACCGGTGGCCCAAAAAGCGATTTTTCGGGCCCGGAGCGGCAAAAATGCGGTAGGCACAGTCAGCGCATCGGCATGCATTTGCTATATAATTAATAGCTAATAACGCATATTCAACCAGCACCATCGCCCGTTTTACACAAATATCACCCCTGCGGGGCAACGTGCTGCAACCCCTTGCTCCGCGTGCGGGCGTTGCGTGGTCGGCAGGGCATTGTCTGGACGGCGGGCCGGACAAACCCCCAAAGAACAGGTCTACCACCGAGGGCGGCAGAAGCCACCCAATGAGACCCGCCGCCTTTTCAGGTCCAGTGCACTGGACCTGTGTGCCAGCGCCTTATTCAGCGGCGCGCCTCAGCGTATCCACCACGGGGCGAAGCAGCACCTCACGCAGGCCCCACCAGCCCGCAGCCAGCGCCAGCACCGCCCCGGCCAGCGCCCCCGCCAGCGGCACCCAGGGAGCAGCCGTCCAGGTGAAGTCAAAAACGTAGCGTGCCAGTGCCCAGCCCACGCCCACGGCCACGGCACTGGCCAGAAAGCCCGCCAGAAGACCCACGCCCACCAGTTCGGCACGCTGCACCTGGCGCAGCAGGCTGGCCCGGGCACCCACTGCCCGCATGATGGCGTACTCCCGTGCGCGCTCTTCGCGGGTGGCGGTCACAGCGGCAAACAGCACCACCAGCCCGGCCGCGAGCGTGAAGGCAAACAGAAACTCCACCGCCCGGATCACCTGCTCCAGCACCCGCTGTACCTGGGCAATGGTGGCGCCCATGTCCACATTGGTGATGTTGGGAAACTGGCGTACCAGCGCATTGTCAAAACCGTGGGTTTCGGGGGCGCGGTAGGCGGCCAGGTAGGTGACCGGAACGTCCTTGACCTCTGCCACCGGGTACATCACAAAGAAGTTGGCGCGCATGGAGCCCCAGTCCACCTTGCGCAGGCTGGTGATGCGGGCCTCATCCTGCACACCACCCATGTCGAACTGCAAACGGTCGCCCAACTGCAGGCCCAAAGTTTGGGCAATACCTTCTTCCACGCTGATGGCGCCCTCCTCGCCCGGCGTCCAGCGACCGGCCACCACCTGATTGTGGGGTGGCGCCTCCACGGCGTTGGAGAGGTTGAATTCACGGTCCACCAGGCGTTTGGCGCGGTCGTCGGTGTAGTTGTCGGGGCCGACCGGCTTACCGTTCACGGCCACCAGGCGACCCCGGATCATGGGGTACCAGTCGTAGCGCGCCACGCCGCTATCCTTGAGCGTTTGCTGAAACGCCTCGGACTGGTCCGGCATCACGTTGATGACAAAGCGGTTGGGCGCGTCGGGCGGCGTCGCCTTGCGCCAGCTGCTGATGAGGTCAGTGCGCAGCAGCACCAGCAGCACCAGGGCCAGCAAGCCCACGGCGAGGCTGCTGACCTGCACCACGGCATAGGCTGGGCGTGCAGAGATCTGCCGCGTGGCCAGCACCAGCCAGCGCGGGGCCGTGGCCTCGTTCACACTCTTGCGCAACAGCTTGACCGCCACCCACGACAACCCCGCAAACAGCGCCACCGCGCCCGCAAAGCCACCCACGGCAATCAGCCCCAGCTTGATGTCGCTGCTGACTGCCAGCAACAGCGCGGCAAAGCCCGCAATGCCGACACCCAGCACGGCCAGCGAGGCCGGCTTGAGCCCGCCCACATCGCGCCGGATCACCCGCAGCGGCGGCACCTGCGCCAGTTGCAGCACCGGCGGCAGGCCAAACGCCAACAATAGCGTGAGCCCCATGCCCAGGCCAAACACCACCGGCCACAGGCTGGGCGGCGGCAGGGCCGACTCCACCAGGCCCGCCAGCAGCAGCACGAAGGCGTAGTGCACCACGTAGCCCAGCGCAACACCCAGCGAGCTGGCAAACAGGCCAATGAGCGCGAACTCGGTGGTGTAGGCCCCCGCAATGGTGCGCTGGCTCTGCCCCAGCACGCGCAACATGGCCGAGGCGTCGAGGTGCTCGGCCGCAAACCCGCGCGCGGCCAGCGCCACGGCCACGGCCGAGAGCAACGCAGCCAGCAGCGCCACCAGGCTCAGGAATTTCTGGGCACGGTCGAGGGTCTGGCGCATTTCGGGGCGGCCGCTTTCCAGCGACTCCACGCGCACGCCATGCACTTCGGGCTTTTTGGCCTCGGCCACCGCCCACTCGTTGAACGCCTGGATGGCGGGCGCCGGGCCGATGACGGCAAAGCGATACGTCAGGCGGCTGGCAGGCTGCACCAAGCCCGTGGCGGGCAGGTCACGTTCGTTGACCATCACCCGCGGCGCAAAGCTCATGAAGCCCGCACCCCGGTCCGGCTCGATGACGATGATGCGCGCAATGCGCAGCTGTGCATCGCCCAGCAACAACTTGTCGCCCATGGCAAGGTTGAGCGATTCGAGCAGCGGCGCATCCACCCACACCTCGCCGGGCGCCGGGATGTCGCGCGTAGGCTGCTCCAGCGCGCCAGGAGCATCTGCCACCGTGAGGCTGCCGCGCAGCGGGTAGCCCGGCTGCACACTTTTGAGTGCCACCAGCTTGCTGGCGCCACCCTGTGCATCGCTCGCGCGGCCCATGGTCGGAAAGCCCAGCGTGGTCACCGACTGGAGCCCGAGCGCTTTGGCGCGCTCCACAAAAGCGGCTGGCGTCGGGTTGTCGCTGGCCACCACCGCATCACCCCCCAGCAGTTGCAGGGCATCGCGCTGCAGGCCCCCTTGCAGACGATCCGCAAAAAACCCCACCGACGTGAGCGCGGCCACGGCCAGGGAGACGGCCACGATTAGCAGGCGCAACTCGCCCGCACGCAGGTCCCGGGCCAGGGTGCGCCAGCCAAGGCGCAAAAAAGACAGGTTCATGGGCGGACCTTAGCGCAAAGCCAACGGGCTGGCGGTCTGTGGGGTGTTAGTGCTGGATCAAGGCCAACCGTCAGGGCCGCGCGGTGGGGGTGGCAGCGGGCGGGGTCGCCGCAGCCGTCGCCAGCGCCGGTTCTGCCGTGTCCGCTGCCACGACGGGGATTTCGTTGGTGGCGTTGGTCGCCAGCGCCTGCAGCCGTTGCTCCAGGGCCTGTAACACCGGGGTGATCTGCGGGCCAACGCGAATCTGCGGGTTCGAGAAGCCATCGGCTTTTCCAGCCTCGACCTCGCGCTGCTGGATCAGCGGAACCGCTTTGGCAAATGCCTCGGTAAAAGAATGGGTCTGGCGCAGTTGTTCATGGAACACCGCGCGGCCAAAAAAAGTCAGCTCCGACAACCTGCCGCAGCCATACGAGGTGTGGGTGGCATCGGCCGCCGTCATGATCAGGGTGCTGTCCGTGGCCAGCGGTTCAATCCAGCCCCCGGAAAAGCATGCGGACACCGCGATCACACGGTTGCGGATACCCGCCTCATCGAGCGCTGTGCGCAGCATCTCGGGCGTCACCGGCGGCACCAGAAGCGGCCAATGCGACGCCGCCAGCTCATGGTTGCGCGCGCCGTGCGAGGTCATGTAGATCACCAGCACATCGCGCTCCCGGTCCATGCGTGCGGCCAGGGCAGCAATGGCGCGCTGCAGGTTCTCGGGCGTTGCCCACGGGTGGGTCTGCGCAGTGTCCGCATGGTTGAGGAGGTGCAGCACCCGCCCCTGGGCGTCAAACCGCTCCTGCAGCAGCGCGCTGACCATGCTGCTTTCGCGGCGGAACACGTTTTCATCCGCATAGGGGGCAAACACCAGCCCGTAGACATCTGTCACGCCAGGGCGCTCTGGCGCCAAGGCCTCCACCTGCTGTTGCCACAGCAGCTGCTGGTCTTCAAACAGGCCCTGTGACAGTGCCAGGTGTGCAGGTTCCGGAGGCGGTGCACCGTCGGCAGACTGCGCAGAGGCATCTGCCAGCGCCTGGGCGTCCTCCTCCCAGGGCTGGTCCTGAAACTGCCACATGCCCACGCCCACCACTGCGGCCATCGCCAGTCCAAACACCGCGGTTCGCACACGGGAGCGGATGAAGCGTGCACTCACAACCACTAGGGCGGCCAGCACCCACACAGTGAGCACGCCATAAGCAACCCAGAAAACGATGCTGGCCACCGCACCGCTCCACCAATCCGGCTGGTGAACTGCCATCCCCATCAACACGTACAGCACCAGCAAGGGCCCCAGAGGGGCCCACGCTGACAGCACATACCAGGCCGCCAATCCGCCGGAAGGGCTGGGCGCCCGAGGCTCGCCCGCCAGGGCCGGCGCTCGCTGTGCGGGCGCCATGGCCCACCATGCCAGCCACAGCAGCACCAGGCCGCTCCACATGGGTGCAAGCCAACCCCGCAGGCTGAACTGCGCAGGGCCCACCACCTGCCACCGTGCGGCCCCCACCAGCAGCGCCGCGCTGATCAGCGACAGCACCAGCAATTGCCAGGGCGTAGGCGCTGCGGCCCCCGTGCGCGGCGCAAGGAACAAGGCCGCGCGCAATCCCTCGCGCATCCAGCCCCACAGCGAAAGGCGTTCCGGCGCAAGAGCCGCCCTGCCTACCAGCGATGGCGGCGGGTCTTGCGGCGATCGGCCCAAAGGAACTTCAATCTCTGTGTGGGCCAACTCGGGGCCCCACTGGCTGGGTAACGTGTCGGCCCAGGTACTGCTGCTGGCGTTCAGGTCTTTCATGCGCGCATCATGCCATCGCAGGTTGACGTCTCGATGCGCATGATCGCAGCCGAAACACGGAGGCTGCGCGCCACTCCGCGAGCCCCTGAGCCGAGCAAGCAAGAGCCTGGTCTATGGCGCCATTGCCTCGGCGCTCGTACCGCTGGCAAGGGCCTTCCCAATGGCAAAATAAAACCAAAAATAATATTGATTTGATATTAAATAACTTATGGAGCATAATTCGACTCGTTGCAGTCACCGCTCACGACGCGAGCTGTCATCGCAACCCCTGCCTCCACGCGATTTCAACGCCCCAGGCAGGCCGCTTTCGGCGACGCTTGTCGCCCAGTGGGTCTGAAGAGCTGCAGCCCACCGAGTCCCTCGATGCTCACGCAAGCCTGTGCAGGTCTGCGTTCCCGAATGCACTAGATTTCAAATAACGCCATTTCCATGGGCCAGTACGTCGTTTCGCCCGCGACACACCCTACCGACTGCGGTGGCTTTCGCGCCTCCTTCTCGGTCCAGCGCGCCGCAGGCAACGGCAGCTACTGCCGCGTATTCCGTTTTGACAAAGCCTTTGCCTCGCGCGAGGCGGCGCGGCTCTTTGCAGTTACCCAGGGCTGGCTCCAGACCTGCATGGCGCACCCGCCTGTGTGCTGATGGATTGATCTGCCAACGCCAGATTGTTTTCACCAGTCACCCCCTTCCACCCCTTCAGTTGTCAGGCCAGCCGGCGCGCGCAGCTGTCTCCCCACGGTACGCTTTTCGTGCGCACCACATCTCAGAAAGGCTCTTCTATGAGCAGCAAAATCTACGTGGGCAACCTGCCCTACTCCGTGACCGACGCCACCCTCGAAAGCAACTTCGCCGAGTTCGGCGGCGTGTCTTCCGCCAAGGTCATGATGGACCGCGAAACCGGCCGCTCCAAAGGCTTTGGATTCGTGGAAATGGCCAATGCCGAAGTGGCCCAGGCGGCCATCAGCGCGCTGCACGGCATGTCTGTGGATGGACGCTCGATCGTGGTCAACCTCGCCCGTCTCCGTGAAACCACCGGCGGCGCCGGTGGCTACAGCGCCTCAGGTTACAACACCAACAAGCGCTCGGACGTTGGCTATGGCAACGGCGGCTTTGGCGGCGGTCGCTACTGAGCCCCGACTACCCACCACGAAAAGCCGGCGCTCAGACGCCGGCTTTTTTTCGTCCTGCCCCCATCCGGCGGTGCACGCCCAGCGCCTCTGGGCCTCAGCGTGGGCCAGCACTCTGCGCGGGTGGCACAACGGGTGCCTGCGCCAGCTCCGGCTGCAGAACCAGGCGGTGCGCACCGCTGTAGCAGACAAAGCGGCGATTGGTCGCGCGCCCGATGGCGCACAGGCCCAACTGCTGGGCCACGGCGTGGCCCATCTGGGTCATGCCGCTGCGGGACACCACGATGGGCACACCCATCTGCGCGGACTTGATGACCATCTCGCTGGTGAGGCGGCCCGTGGTGTAGAACACCTTGTCCGCCCCCGACATGGGAACAGACGCAGAGCCTTCAGCGGGGCTGCCTGACGCAGGCGTTTCAGGGTTCATCCACATCCAGCCGGCGATGGTGTCGATGGCATTGTGGCGCCCGACATCCTCCACGAAGGTGAGTAGCTCCTCCCCCTGGAACAACGCGCAGCCGTGGACCGAGCCGGACGACTTGTAGGTGGTCTCCTTGAGGCGAATCGCATTGACGATGCCGTAAAGCTGGCCCTGGGTCAGGCGGGCGTCGGGCAACTGGATGCGGTCCACTTCGTCCATGAGCCCGCCAAACACGCTGCCCTGCCCGCAGCCCGTGGTGACAACCTTGCTGGCCGTGCGCTCCTCAATGCGCGCGATGCCGTGGCGCGTGCGCACGGCAGCGGCATGCACCTCCCAATCGACCGTGATGGATTCGATGTCGTACACCGACTCGACGAGCCGCTGGTTGCGCAAGTAGCCCAGCACCAGCAACTCCGGTTGCGCACCCAATGTCATCAGCGTGACGAGCTCGCGCTTGTCCACATAAATCGTCAACGGACGCTCTGCCGGGATCTGCACCTGCTCGCGCTCGCCCAGCTCATTCACGATCTCCACCGCGTGGGTGAGCGGGGCATGGGCCCGCGTCAAGCGCGGCAGCGCGGGCATGGACGAGCCGGAAGGGGCAGATGAAGAACTCATGGGGCAAATATACGCAGTGCAAGACGCCAGCGGTGGGCGAAAGGGAATAGGTTGCGAAGTGGTTGCGCCACAGTGCCCCGGCATGTGGGCCCCGTCAGGCACCCTTCGCACCACCGCCCACAAAAAAGCCGCGCCCCACAAGGGAACGCGGCTCGTAGCCTGAAGCGACAGCGTGCGTCAGGACTTGGAGGCAGGCGCAGCCGCTGCTGCGGGCACCTGCGTGCTCGGAGGGCTGCTGGCCGTGCCTGGTGGCGAATGGGCGCCTGCAGCCTCGGCCGGTTTGGCGGCTGGCGGTGTGTAGGCGAAGGGGCCGGGATCGGCGCAAGCAGCTCCACCCGCAGCCGCGGGCTTAGCCGAGGGCGTGGTCTTGCGGTAGTGCGCGGCCACCTTGTCTTGCGACAGGCACAGCTTGTAGTTGTCCACCTTGCCGGCCCATGCGGCCTTGGCGGCGGCTTCGGTGGCCTTGGCTGCGGCCTCGGGGGACGGGACCGGTAGCTTGGCGGATGCCACCGTGCATACGGCTGCCGCGCACAGCGCCAGCAAAGAGGTGCGGATGCTTGATCTCGTCATGGAGTGGATCCTCATACCTGGGCGGGCTGCTGGCCCGCAGATGCTGTTACGTCGGTCGCTGACTGGCTGGCGCTGCGCTGACGCGGGATTTTGCCGGCCTGCACATCGTCGTACCACAGCTCATGGTGTTCCTTGGCCCAGCCCTCGCTCACATAGCCGGTGCGCATGGCCTTGTAGGCGCCCTTCATGCCCACCGTGCCCATGTAGATGTGGCCACAGATCAGCGCCATCATCCAGATGGCCAAAGTGGCGTGGATCATATGGGCGATCTGCATGTCGCCACGTACGTCGCCAAAGCCAGGGATGAGTTTGTCGAGTACCAGGCCCGTAGCCACCACAAAGATGCCGGGGATGGTGATGCCCCACCAGAACAGGCCCTTCTCGCCCGCATTGAAGCGGTGTGAGGGCACCTCGTGATTGCCCTTGCCCAGCATGCCGCCGCCCTTGGCCAGCCAGACAAAGTCGGCGCGGTTGGCGATGTTGTCCTTGATGAAGGTGAGAATAATCACCAGCAGCGACACGGCAAACAACGGGCCCACAAAGTTGTGCACGTTCTTGAGCGCATAGGTCAACCAGCCAAACAGCGTGGTCCCCAGGATGGGCAACAGGAAGAACTTGCCAAACGCCATCACGATGCCGGAGATGGCCAACGCGATGAATGCAAACGCATTGGCCCAGTGGGCCGCGCGCTCGAACGGGGTGAAACGCTCGATACGGCGGGGACCGGTGCCGTCGGGATGCTCATGCCCCAGCGGGCCTTTCACAAAGTAGAAGATGCCCAAAGCCAGCAACACAATGGCAAACAGCGCCGCACCGTAGGGGATGATCCAGTGGTTGCGCACTTGGCGCCACGCCTCGCCCGCATTGGTGTAGCGCGAGCCGGGGTACTGCACAAAGCGCTGGATCAGGTTGCCCGCCTCGGGCGCCTGGGTCACCGGCAGGCTGCTGTAGCCCGTCACGCCCTGCCCGACCTGGCGCCACATGGGCGCGTTGTTACCGGGCTGCACCTTCATGCGTTCGCCGTTGCTCTGTTCCGCGTATTTGGGATCAGCGCTGGCGTCGGGTTTGACCTGAAAGATGTTCTGGCTTTGCACGCCGCCCACGGCAGCGGGCGCGGTGGCGGCTGCGGGGGCCGAGGGGGCCGCTGCCGCTGCGTCTGGCGCAGCTGGCTGCGCCTGTGCGCCAGCCAGCCCACAGGCCAGACTGGCCGCCAGGGCCATGGACCACACGATGTATTTCATGGTGGACCTCACTTCGCCTGGGTGCGGGTGTATTCGTTCTGGCCGTACTGCTGGCGCGCTTTCAACTGCGCTTCCCAGCTGGATTTGTCACCGGCTTTCCAGCCAGGCTGCGTGAAGTTGCTGCCAGTGCCCGCGTAAGGCGGAGCATCGCTGCGGATGCCCATGCCGGTCTGCGGTTTCTCGCCGCAGGCTGTGAGTGCCAGGGCGGCCACCGCAGCGGCCAGGGTCAGGTGTACGGTGCGCTGCATCATGACTTGCCTCCTGCAGGCTGGCCTGCCTGTTGAGAGCCGTAGGCCGTGCCCCAGCCCCACACCTCGGCACCCTTGCCGCGCTGCACCACGCGGTTGCGGAAGATGTCCGCCACCACATCGCCATCACCGGCCAACAGGGCCTTGGTCGAGCACATTTCGGCGCAGGCGGGCAGTTTGCCCTCGGCCAGCCGGTTACGGCCGTATTTTTCAAACTCGGCCTGGCTGCCGTGGGTCTCAGGGCCACCGGCGCAGAAGGTGCATTTGTCCATCTTGCCGCGCACACCAAAAGTGCCGGATGCAGGGAACTGCGGTGCGCCAAAGGGGCAGGCATAGCTGCAGTAGCCGCAGCCGATGCACACATCCTTGTCGTGCAGCACCACACCCTCTTCGGTGCGGTAGAAGCAATTGACGGGGCAAACCGCCATGCAGGGTGCATCGCTGCAATGCATGCAGGCCACCGAGATGGACTTTTCGCCCGGCACACCGTCGTTCAGTGTGACCACGCGGCGGCGGTTCACGCCCCAGGGTACTTCATGTTCGTTCTTGCAGGCGGTCACGCAGCCGTTGCACTCGATGCAGCGCTCTGCGTCGCAGATGAATTTCATTCGTGCCATGTGTGTCTCCTTGCGTGGCGCGATCAGGCGCGTTCCACGTTGCAGATCGTGGTCTTGGTTTCTTGCATCATGGTCACACTGTCGTAGCCATAGGTGGTGGCCGTGTTCACGGCTTCACCGCGCACCACGGGTGCAGCGCCCTTGGGGTAATACGCCAGCATGTCCGCCCCCTGCCAGCGGCCCGAGAAGTGGAACGGCATCCACACCGTGTCGGGTGCCACACGCTCGGTGACCAGCGCCTGCACGTTGATGCGGGCGCCCGTGGGCGAACTGAGCCACACGCGCTCGCCGTTGCGGATACCGCGGTCCGCAGCGGTCTTGGGGTTGATCTCGACAAACGACTCCTGCTGCAACTCTGCCAGCCAGGGGTTGGAGCGGGTTTCCTCGCCGCCGCCTTCGTACTCGACCAGACGGCCCGAGCTCATGATGAGCGGGAACTTCTCGCTCACCTTGTCGGCAATGTTCTTTTCCTGCACGGTCTTGTAGAGCGTGGGCAGGCGCCAGAAGGCCTTCTTGTCGTCGTGGGTCGGGTACTTGGCCATGAGGTCCGGCCGCGTTCCATACAGGGGCTCGCGGTGCTGCGGAATGGCATCAGGGAAGTTCCACACCACGGCGCGCGCCTTGGCGTTGCCAAAAGGATGGCAACCATGCTTCAGGGCCACACGGATGATCGCGCCCGTGGGGTCGGTCTTCCAGTTCTTGCCTTCGGCCTTGGCCTTCTCGGCATCGCTCAGGTCGTCCCACCAGCCCAGCTTTTTCAGCAGCACGTGGTCGAACTCAGGGTAGCCCGTGGTGATCTCACAGCCCAGCGAGTGCGAGCCGTCTTCGGCCAGCAGGTTGACGCCGTCTTTTTCCACCCCGAAGTTCGCACGGAAGTTGCCGCCGCCATCCATCACATGCTTGGAGGTGTCGTACAGGTTGGGCGAGCCAGGGTGCTTGAGCTCGGGAGTGCCGTAGCAGGGCCATGGCAGGCCAAAGTAGTCACCGCCAAAGTCGTAGCCGGTTTCCTTGTCCTTGCCGCCCTTGGCTTTGAGGGTCTTCACATCGAACAAGTGCATGTTCTTCATGTGGGCCTTCAGGCGTTCAGGGCTCTGGCCGGTGTAGCCAATGGTCCAGACCGACTTGTTGATTTCGCGCAGGATGTCCTCGGGCACGGGCTCGTCCATGCCCTTGACCTTCTGCATCTTGTAGTTCTTGCACAGCTCATCGGCAAAGCCGAGCTTTTGCGCGAACTGGTACATGATCATGTGGTCGGAGCGGCTCTCCCACAGCGGTTCGATCACCTTCTCGCGCCACTGGATGGAACGGTTGGAGGCCGTACACGATCCGCTGGTCTCGAACTGCGTGGCCGCTGGCAGCAGGTACACCGCGCGGTTGGGGTTCAGGTCCTCGGCCTTGCCGGGCATGGCGGCCATGGCGGCGGTGGCCGATGGATAGGGGTCCACCACCACCAGCAGGTCCAGCTTGTCCATGGCGCGCTTCATTTCGAGGCCACGGGTTTGCGAGTTGGGCGCATGGCCCCAGAAGAACACGCCGCGCAGGTTGGAGTCCTGATCGATCAGCTCGTTGTTCTCCAGCACGCCATCGATCCAGCGCGACACGGTGATGCCGTTCTTGGTCATCATCGCGGGCGATGCGTACTGCTTCTTGATCCACTCGAAGTCCACACCCCACACGTTGGCGAAGTGCTTCCAAGAGCCCTCGGCCAGGCCGTAGTAGCCAGGTAGCGAGTCGGGGTTGGGACCGACGTCGGTCGCGCCCTGCACGTTGTCGTGGCCACGGAAGATGTTGGTGCCGCCGCCGCTCTTGCCGACGTTACCCAGGGCCAGTTGCAGGATGCACGACGCACGCACCATGGCGTTGCCGATGGTGTGCTGGGTCTGCCCCATGCACCAGACGATGGTGCCGGGGTTGTTGTCGTGCAGCATCTTGGCGACCTTGAACATCTGGTCTTCCTTGACGCCGCAGGCCTCTTCCACCTTGTCCGGGGTCCACTTAGCCAGCACTTCGTCGCGCACCTTGTCCATGCCATAGACACGGTCGTTGATGTACTTCTTGTCTTCCCAGCCGTTCTTGAAGATGTGGTACAGCAGACCGAACAGGAACGGAATATCGGTGCCCGAGCGGATGCGCACGTACTCGTCGGCCTTGGCCGCCGTGCGGGTGAAGCGCGGGTCCACCACGATCATCTTGCAGCCGGTTTCCTTGGCGTGCAGCATATGCAGCATGCTCACCGGGTGGGCCTCGGCCGCGTTGGAGCCGATGTACAGAGCGACCTTGCTGTTCTGCATGTCGTTGTACGAATTGGTCATGGCGCCATAGCCCCAGGTGTTCGCCACACCAGCCACCGTGGTCGAGTGGCAAATGCGCGCCTGGTGGTCGCAGTTGTTGGTGCCCCAGAAGCTCACGAACTTGCGCAGCAGGTAGGCCTGTTCGTTGTTGTGCTTGGACGAGCCCACGAAGTACACGCTGTCAGGGCCGCTGGCCTTGCGCAGCTCCTGCATCTTGGCGGTGATCTCGTTCAGTGCCGTGTCCCAGCTGATGCGCTCGTACTTGCCGTTGACGAGCTTCATGGGGTAGCGCAGGCGATATTCGCCATGGCCGTGCTCACGCAAGGCCGCACCCTTGGCGCAGTGGGCGCCCAGGTTGATGGGCGAGTCGAACACCGCCTCCTGGCGCACCCAGACACCGTTCTCCACCACCGCATCCACGGCGCAACCCACGGAACAGTGGGTGCACACAGTGCGACGTACTTCGATCTTGCTGTCGCCGATGCCAGCCTTGGCACCTTCGGCGGCGTTGGATTTCTTGACCAGCGTGAGCTGGGACGCGGCGATGCCCACGCCCACCCCCAGACCGGAGCGACGCAGGAACGAGCGGCGGTCCATGGTGGGCAGGGCCTGCGACAGGCCACGGCGCAGGCTGTGCACAAAAGGCGACGCAGAGCTGTTGCCCCGCACGGAATGGGAAGACTTCTTGGTTAGCAACATGGCGTGCCCCGATGTCAGAGTTGGGTGGTCTTGTAGTACTGCTTCACGCGGGCAGACAGGTGATAACCACCGCCCTTTTCGGGTGCGACGCGCGCGGGTTCGGACACCACGGCATCGGACGGAGCCACTTGGGGAAGGGCCACCACGGCTGCTGCGGCAGCGCCTACGGTGGCAGCACCGGAGAAGAAGCTCCGGCGGGAGGAATTTGGCTGGCTGTTCTGCATGCTTGTCTCCAGAAAGGCTGGCAGCTATGAAACGGAATTCATACAGTCTATGTCAGTGTGTAAAAACCCGCCATCGGGCTTTACAACTCCCAGTAACACACTCATCTTTTGTAGCGGTCGAACTAGGGTTTACGAGCACTCCCAGGGATCAATCCAACATGTCGAAGCCCTGGGTCTCCACCGAAACAAAAGCCCGCGTGAAGTGCGCCACAGCCGCATAAAACCGTGCTTGTGGCTGTGCAGCCAAGGCATCGCAGAGTTGCAAAACCCAGGGCTGCAGATGCGTTGAAAAAAATTCACGCTGGGATGTCAGGTTGCAGACAGCTACATCGTCTCCCGCGATCAAGTAGCGCATCACCTCCAGCAGGTAGGCCACATGGTCCTCAGTCTCGGGCATGGTCTCATCCCGCGCCAGGCCCAGTTGCTGCAGATCGGTACGCAGGCGCGCCAGCGGCTTTTCATTGAGAAACCCGCTGAGGTAGTGCGAGCCGTACAGAAACACTTCAGGCTTGCCCACGCCGCCAAACAGCCGATCAAACTCCTGCGCAATCGCAGCATCGCTGAGCGCACGCGACGCTGCGACCAGTTGCTGCCAGGGCTCCTGCAAAAAGCCCCCGTTGGCGGGCGCCTCGGTCACGGCCACGCGCAAGGCGGACAACAGCTCCGGGCTGGGCGCCGCGTAATACAGCTGCGATAACAAACCATACAGCTCGGCGCGGGCGGTTTCCTCATCGAGCGCAGAGCTGCCGCCCAAGGGGGTCAAGGTGGATGGGGCGCTCACAGGTCGGTCACTTTCGTCTCGTTTTGTGCGGAATACAGGTCGATCACACGGCAGTCGCTGCACATCTTCAGGCGCTCCAGCGCCTCGCCCTGGAACATGGGGTGGCCCGAGAGCTTGCCGAGCATGGCCTCGATGGCTTTCACCGTGCCAAAGGGTTTGCTGCAACGCACACAGGCCCAGGGCTTGGCTTCATTGAGCACCCGCAGTTGCGCGCGCTCGGGCGTGAGCAGCAGACGCGGTTGCAGGGTAATGGCGTCTTCCGGGCAGGTGGTGGCGCACAGGCCACACTGCACGCAGTTCTTTTCGATGAAGCGCAATTGCGGCAGCTGCGGGTTGTCCTGCAGCGCACTGGCCGGGCAGGCGCTCACGCAGCTCAGGCACAGGGTGCAGCGGTCCTTGTTGACCTCGATGGTGCCCAGAGGGGAGCCCACCGCGGGCAGCGCAATAGCCGCAGGCCGCTCGGCCACGGGCATGGGGGCTTGCTCCGTCAGGTGGTCGAGCGCCATCTCGAGCGTGCTGCGTTTCTCTTGCGCCACCGCAAAGCGGGCCGCCACGGCCGGGGTCTTCTGGCGCGTCTGGCCCAAAGCCTGCAGTGCCGCGTCCAGCGCGGTGGGGTGGTTGGCGCGCAGCAACTGCACATGGGTGCCGGTGTAGCCCAGGCCGCGCAGGATGGCCTGCGCCACATCCATTTGCGCCTGCAGACCATCGAGGTACTGCGGGGCTTCTTCGTCGGTGCTCAAAACCACCACTTGCGAGGCGCCGTAGGCGATGGCACTCAGCCACAGGTCCACGCCGGTGCTAGCCGTGTGCCACAGTGCCACCGGGATCACGTTGGCAGGCACTCCGTGCGCCAGCTTCAGCTGGGCGGCACGGCCGAGTTCTTCGACCAGCGACTGGCCGCGCTCCTGGCTGTGCAGCAGCACCACCGCATCCTTGCCACCGGCAGCCGCGTAGGTGGACAGCAGCGTCTTGAGCTTGGTGCCCTGATCCGTTGCGCTGGGGTAGGCATAGGTCAGCGCGCCCGTGGGGCACACGGTGGTGCAGGCACCGCAGCCCACACACAGGTTGGGGTTCACCTTGATTTGCTGACGGCTCTTGTCGCTGGCGATGGCCTCGGCCGAGCAGATGTCCACGCACGCATTGCAGCCCACGGTTTCGTTGCGGCTGTGGGCGCATAGCTTTTGTTTGTAGGCAAAAAACTTGGGCTTCTCGAACTCACCCACCAGCTCGCGCAGCTTGAGCAGCGTGCCCAGGTCCCGCCCGTCCCAGCGCAGGTAACCCTGCGGCAGCGCATGCTGCAAGAAGGTGGGCGTGGCGGTGGGCGCACGCAGGTCCAGCACCAGGTCAAAACGCTCGGTCTGCGCCGTGGCATCGCGAGTGAAGTCGATAGCCCCAGCGACCTGACACACCTTCACGCAGGCGCGGTGAGACTGGCAGGCGGCCATGTCGATCTGGTAGTCAAGACCGATGGCATTTTCAGGACAAGCCGCCACGCAGGCATTGCAGCGCGTGCACAGGTCCAGGTCGATGGGGTTGTCGGCAGACCACTGCAGCTCAAACGCACCCAGCCAGCCTGTGAGCCCTGTGATGCGCCCACCCAGCACCGGGTAGCGCCGCGCCTGCGCGCCACCGGCGTTGCCGGGGCCCTGGGTGAACAGCGTGACATCCAGCACATCCGACACCAGGGCAGCGGCCTGCTCGGCCTGGTCCAGCGGGCCGATGATGAGCAAGCGGCCCGTGCTCTTGTAGGTGACCGTAGGCACGGGTGGCGGGTCGGGCAAACGCGCTGCGGCCAGCAGGGCGGCGATCTTGGGGCTGGCCTTGGCGGCATCGCGGCTCCAGCCCCCGGTTTCGCGGATGTTCACAAACCGGATGGGCGACACCGCCCCTTCGGTCTGCTGGCCCAGGTCGCCAAACAGGCGCTGCTCCTGGGTGCAGGCCACCACCACGTCCTGCCCGGACTGGATGGCCTTTTGGAACGCCCCTGCGTCACGCCGGCACAGGGTGGAGTGAAGGGTCAGGTCTTCATGCAGTGCCTCGCCCAACGCCTTGGCGTTGAGGGGCATCGTCTGGTTGCAGTCGCAAATGAGCGTCGTGGTCATTGTGGGTATGGCTGGCTGGCGTGACCACCGCATCCTGGGCAGGGCGCGGGGCCACCTCAGGCTCGCTGGAAGGAACGCTAGGAACAGCGTTGCATACCCGGGACTGTGCCACGTCTGCGGGGCCTTGCGCCTCCGCATCATCCCGAGGCTGACTGGCCGGCGGGGATATTGGGGCCACAGCAGCCGCATCCGGCGCCTGTTCGCCCGGCAGACCGGGTGCAGTGGCCGATGCCTTTTTCTCGTGGTCAAAAAATCCCAGCGCATGTGCGCTGGCCATCTTGCGCAGCATGCCTGCGGGCAGCGGGTCGGGCTGGGTGTAGTCGCCGATGTAGATGTCCAGGCCGTCCATCAGATTGAAGTGCGGGTCGGCAAACAGCTTCTTCATGGCCAGGTTGCGTACCTCGGGCGACACCGCGCGGGACACGAAGGGCTTGAAGTCCGATGCGGGGGTGAGCGCCTCGGCATCCGCCAGCGTGGGCGGTGGTGGCGCATCGGGTGCCGGGGTGACGGGGGCAGCTGGTGCCGCCGCAGCAGTCACTGGCGTTGGGGACGGCGTTGGTGGCGCTATCTGCGGTGCAGGGGTGCGTGCAGGCGGCGGAGGGTCCTGAACAGGCTTGCCCGCCTGCACATCCTGCTTGCGGCGCGACCAGCGCCCAAGGAATCCATCAGCCATGGCCGCCCCCTCCGCCTCCACCACGGAGCTTCTCCGTGGACACCGAGGCCGGGTTGCCAAAGCGGTCCTGCAAGGTGCGGAAGCTGTCCGGACGCTTGCGGCGCTTGGGCTCGGGCTGGTAATGCTCGGCCACAAAGGCACGCAGCGCCTCCACCACCTCGTGGTCGGCAGGCACCTGCTCCACGGTTTCCTGCGCGTCCAGCCAGCGGCCAGCGTCGTGATAGCTCAGGCTCACCGCCACGGGGCGGGCCAGGGGGATAGCGCCGGTGCCCGTGTCTTCATCGCGCCGCCACATCACAAACCAGCAGGGGGCCGGGGAAGTGAGGTTGAGGTGGTAGCCCTCGGCATCGTCACGGAACAGCTCCACGCGAAAGCCGGGGAACAACCAGCGCTGCTCGCGCTCGTCCTGGATCAGCGGCCGGGGTTCGCTACCGAAGGTGGGTTCGTGGACCACCACCTCGGCCAGCGACCACCGCCAGGGCTGCCAGCGGTTATCGATATGCTCGCACCGCATGATCACGGCAACGTCGGTGTAGGGGCGCTCAGTCATGGGCGCTGACTGTACCCCCGGAGCCGCGCCATCGGCGGAAATGCCCGTAAAGCCCCCTCGCGCACCGTCAGCTTGCAGCGACTTCCAGCCGCTCCACGGCCACGGCGCAATATTTGAACTCAGGGATCTTGCCAAACGGGTCCAGCGCCGCATTGGTCAGCAGATTGGCCGCTGCCTCCACGTACGCAAACGGCATGAACACCGTGCCGCGAGGCGTGCCGTCGTCGCGGCGCACACGCACCTGCACCCTACCGCGCCGCGAGCGGATGCCCACCAGCGACCCGGGCGCCACCCCAAGCCGCGCCAGTTCGTCGCCATGCAGCGATGCCGTGGCCATGGGCTCGATGGCGTCCAGCACGGTACTGCGCCGCGTCATGCTGCCGGTGTGCCAATGCTCCAGTTGGCGGCCGGTGATGAGCACGAGCGGAAAGTCGGCGTCGGGCTTTTCGGCAGCCGGGATCACGCTGGCGGGCACCAGCTGCAGGCGACCTGTGGGCGTGGGGAATTTGTCGGTGAAGACAATGGGCTGGCCGGGGTCATCGGGCGTGAGGCAGGGGTAGGTCACGCTGGAGTCGCGCTCCAGCCGGTCCCAGGTGATGCCCTCGATGCTGGCGTGCATGGCCTGGCGCATTTCGTCGTACACGGCGGCCACGCCGGATTCTTCGCCCTCGTAGTTCCAGCCCAGTCCCATGCGCTGCGCGATCTGCTGAATGATCCACAGGTCCGGGCGCGCGTCACCCGGCGGGTTCAGCGCGCGGCGGCCCATCTGCACCATGCGGTCGGTGTTGCTGGCGGTGCCGGTCTTCTCAGGCCAGGCGCTGGCGGGTAGCACCACGTCGGCCAACCAGGCGGTTTCGGTCAAAAAGATGTCCTGCACCACCAGGTGTTGCAGGCTGGCCAGCGCATGGCGCGCGTGGTTCAGGTCGGGGTCGCTCATCGCGGGGTTCTCGCCCATGATGTACATGCCGCGCACCTTGTGCGGGTCGCTGTCGGGCGCCAGGGCCTTGTGCATGATTTCGACCACGGTGTAGCCTGGGGTCTCATCGAGTTGCGTGCCCCAGAAGTCTTCAAACCACGCATGCGCCCCGGCGTTGTCCACGCGCTGGTAGTTGGGGAACATCATGGGGATCAGCCCCGCGTCGCTCGCGCCCTGCACGTTGTTCTGGCCGCGCAGCGGGTGCAGACCCGAGCCGGGCTTGCCGATCTGGCCGGTGACGGCGCACAGCGCAATCAGGCAGCGGGCGTTGTCGGTGCCATGCACATGCTGGCTCACGCCCATGCCCCAGAGAATCATCGACGCCTTCGCCGTGGCAAACGCTCGCGCCACCTCGCGCAGCGTCTCGGCCGGGATGCCGCACACGGGCGCCATGGCCTCGGGGCTGCAGCCCAGCACGTTGGCCTTGAGGGCCTCGAAGTTGTTGGCGCGATCTTTGATGAAGGCTTCATCCACCAGGCCCTCATCGATCACCGTGTGGATCAATGCGTTGAGCATGGCCACGTCGGTGTCGGCCTTGAACTGCAGCGTGCGCCACGCGTGGCGGCCGATGTCCGTCACGCGCGGGTCGGCCAGCACGATTTTTGCCCCGCGCTTCGTCGCGTTCTTCATCCAGGTCGCCGCCACCGGGTGGTTGGCCGTGGGGTTGGAGCCAATCACAAAGATCAGCTCGGCATGTTCCACGTCGTTCACCGGGTTGCTCACCGCGCCCGAGCCCACGCCTTCGAGCAGCGCGGCCACGCTGGACGCATGGCACAGCCGCGTGCAGTGGTCCACGTTGTTGCTGCCGAAGCCGGTGCGCACCAGCTTCTGGAACAGGTAGGCCTCTTCGTTGCTGCCCTTGGCCGAGCCGAAGCCCGCCAGCGCTTTGCGGCCGTGCGTGTCGCGCAGGGTCTTGAGCAGGCCTGCGGCCAGGTCCAGCGCTTCGTCCCAGGTCGCTTCGCGGAAGGTATCGCGCCAGTCAGCGCCATAGGGCCGTACCTCCTTGGGCACACCGGGCTTGCGGATCAGTGGCACCGTCAGGCGGTCGGGGTGGTGGGCGTAATCGAAACCAAAGCGTCCCTTCACGCACAGGCGGCCGTGGTTCGCCGGGCCGTCGCGCCCGTCGACGCTGATGATCTTTTCATCGCGCACGTTGTAGGTGATGAGGCAGCCCACGCCGCAAAACGGGCAGACCGAATCGACTTGGCGGTCCACCTTTTGGGAGCCGATGTGCGTCTTGGGGCTGAGCGCGC
This sequence comes from Acidovorax sp. FG42, assembly GCF_057809195.1. Lineage (NCBI taxonomy): Bacteria > Pseudomonadati > Pseudomonadota > Betaproteobacteria > Burkholderiales > Comamonadaceae > Acidovorax > Acidovorax sp. FG42. Next base: position 29,236 of record NZ_JBMDJM010000007.1, read on the forward strand.
CCGTGGGGCAGGCCTGCACGCATTCGCCACAGGCCACACAGGTGCTCTCGGCCATGGGGTCGTCGAGGTCAAAGACGATCTTGCTCTCCGCGCCGCGCAGCGCGTAGCCAATCACGTCGTTCACCTGCTCTTCGCGGCAGGCGCGCACGCAGCGGTTGCACTGGATGCAGGCGTCCAGGTTCACAGCCATGGCGGGGTGGCTCAGATCGGGCGCGGGTTGCTCGCGGCGCAGGGCCTGGAGCGCGGGGCGCACGGTCACGCCCAGGCGATCGGCCCAAGCACTCAATTCGCCATGCTGACCTACCGCCGGGGCAGTTTTTGAATCAAATTCGCCTGTAGCGCCAGATGCACAAGCGCCAACAGCTATCAATTCAGGAGTATCTGGTTCGTTATCGTTCCATTGATAGCCCACGTCCGGCATGTCAGACAGCAGCATCTCCACCACCATCTGCTGGCTTTTGCGGGCGCGGGGGCTGGCCGCCTGCACTTTCATGCCTTCGGTGGGCGCGCGGCAGCAGCTGGGCGCCAGCGTGCGTTCACCCGCGATCTCGACCACGCAGGCGCGGCAGTTGCCATCGGGGCGCAGGCCGTCGGTGTAGCACAGGTGCGGGATCTCCACGCCGTGGCGCTGCGCGGCTTTCAAAATGGTTTCGCCGGGGTGGGCGGTGACGGGCTGGCCGTCCAGCTCGAAGGCCACGCCTGGAGTGTGGGGCAGCGCGCTCATGGCTGGCCTCCTTGGGGCAGTTGCTCCGCCAGCGGGCTGTTGCGCGGCTTGGGCAGGTCGCCCGGCCAGGGGCCCTCGCCCACCTCGTGCGGAAAATACTTGTGAATGCAGCGAATGGGATTGGGCGCGGCTTGCCCCAGGCCGCAGATAGAGGCATCGGCCATCACCTGCGCCAGGTCGTCCAGCAGTTCTTCATCCCACTGCGGCGCCTCCATCAACGTGGCTGCCTTGGCCGTGCCCACGCGGCAGGGCGTGCACTGGCCGCAGCTTTCATGTTCAAAAAAGCGCATCACGTTCAGCGCCGCATCGCGCGCACGGTCGTGCTGGCTGAGCACGATGACGGCGGCCGAGCCGATGAAACAGCCGTAGGGCTGCAGGGTGTCGAAATCGAGTGGAATGTGACTCAGGCTGGCGGGCAGAATGCCGCCCGAGGCCCCGCCGGGCAGGTAGGCATACAGCTGGTTGCCGTCCAGCATGCCGCCGCAGTATTCGTCGATGAGTTCCTGCACCGTGATGCCCGCAGGCGCGAGCTTGACGCCCGGGTGCTTCACCCGCCCGCTCACGCTGAAACTGCGCAGCCCCTTGCGGCCATGGCGGCCAAAGCTGGCAAACCACTGCGGGCCACGCTCCACGATGTCACGCACCCAGTACAGGGTTTCGAAGTTGTGCTCCAGCGTGGGCCGGCCGAACAGCCCCACCTGCGCGATGTAGGGCGGGCGCATGCGGGGTTCGCCGCGTTTGCCCTCGATGCTCTCGATCATGGCCGACTCTTCGCCGCAGATGTAGGCACCCGCGCCGCGCCGCAGCTCGATGTGTGGCAGCGGGCATGGCGGCTCGGCCCGCAGGTCGTCCAGGGCCCTTTGCAGCAGCGCGCGGCAGCCGTGGTACTCGTCGCGCAGGTAGATATAGACGGCCTCGGTGCCCACCACCTGGGCGGCGATGAGCACGCCTTCCAGAAAACGGTGCGGGTCACGTTCGAGGTAAGTACGGTCCTTGAAGGTGCCGGGTTCGCCTTCATCAATATTGACGGCCATGAGACGTGGCGCGGGCTGTTCGCGCACGATGCGCCACTTGCGCCCGGCCGGGAAGCCTGCGCCGCCTAGGCCGCGCAGGCCGGAGTCTTCCATGGCCGCCAGCACGGCCTCGGCATCCATCTCGCCGTTGACCAAGGCGGCGGCCGTCTGGTAGCCGCCGTGGGCGCGGTAGGTAGCAAGGTCGGTGTGCGCGGGGCTGATGCCCTCGGGCTGCGCAGGCACGCTCGCCTCCACACACGCAGCAATATCAAAATTGATAGCAACCTGGGCAGGAGGATGTAGCGCTACCGCCCGATTGGGCTTCAGATTGACAGCTTCCAGCACTCCATCGACTGTGACGAGAGGCACCGGGCACTGGTGCACCACCACCACGGGCGCCTGCTCGCACCGGCCCACGCAGGGCACGGCCAACACTTGCACATCACTCTGCCCGGCCGCACGCAGGCGTTCGGGCAGCGCAGCCAGCAGCTCGCGCGCGCCCGCCATGCTGCAGGTCAGGCTGTCGCACACCCGCACCACAAGACGGGGCGCCTGGGCTTCCTCGCCGCGCACGATCTCGAAGTGGTGATAGAAGCTCGCCACCTCGTACACCTCGGCCATCGGCAGGTTCATCTGCTTGGCGAGCGCAACCAGGTGCCGGTCGTGCAGCACGCCAAAGTGGTCGTTCAGGCGGTGCAGGTATTCAATGAGCAGATCGCGCCGAAAGCCCGTGGCCGGGCGCGGGCCCAGCAGCTGCGCCACCTCGGCCATGGCTGCGTCTTCGGGCTGGCGGCCCTTGAGGCGGCTTTTGCGGCGGATGCGCTCGCGCATGTCGTTGACCGACACAGCGGCGACGGTGGGGGCTTCGGGGGCAAGATGCATGGACCGGGGGCGTGGGTGCATTGATCGGGTTGTATGCAGGCACCTGCATAGGGTGCCCGGGCCGCCGCAGTGTGGGCCAGGGGTGCTGGCGGCGTCAAATTGCCGATGCACATGGGGCGATCACAAAAACAAATGAAACAGCCGCGTTAACAACGGTCTGTGAATCAGCCACCGCGACCCGTGCGGTCATTGCTCAATCAGCGACCAGAAGCCCACTGTGCGCTGCAGCATGCTGCAGCCAGTCGGGGTCCTGCGCCAGTGCCAGCGCGGCATCGAGGGCGCGCGTAGGCTGCACCTGCCGGTGCGACATGAAGCCGATGGGCGTGGTGAGCACCGGAGCGGTAAGCGGCAGCGCCTCCAGCCCGTCATGGCCGCGCACGGCATCAACCAGCGCGCCGGGCAGCACGCTGCACACGTTGCCCGCCACCACGCTCAGCGCCAGGGTCAGCACCGAATCGGTTTCCATGGCAGGCATGACCGTGGCGCCGGCAGCGCCGAAGGCGCCATCGACCAGGCTGCGGTTGTGCATCTCGGGGGTGAGCAGGCACAGCGGCAAGGCCGCTGCATCGGCCCAGGCCATGGGCGGGCCGATCTGCAGGCCGCGCGCTGCGCCTTTGGGAGGGCGCGACGCGCGGCGCAGCAGAAAGTAATGCTCCACATACTGCGGCCAGGCCCGCAGCGGGCCGCCGCGTGCGGGCATGCGTTCGGTGTAGCCCAGCGCCAGGTCCAGCGAAATGTTTTCCAGCCCCGCCTCCAGCGCCTGCGAACTCATCGACAGCGCCACCGGCACGATGCCCGGGTGCCGCGCCTGCAGCTGCGCCGCAAACCGCGCGAGGATGGGCATGGCCGTGGGCACGGCGCCCAGGCGCAGCGTGCCGCGCGGGTGGGCGGCGTCGCTGCTCAGGTCCTGCTGCAGCACCTGGTGCTCGTGCAGCATGCGCTGGGCCGTGGCCAGCACGCGCTCGCCCTCGGGCGTAAAGCCTTCAAAGCTGCGGCCCCGGCGCACCACCACCACGCCAAACTCTTTTTCCAGCGCGCGCAGCGCGTTGGACAGGGCCGGCTGCGTGATATGACATGCCTGCGCCGCCCGGCCAAAGTGCCGGTGCTCGTGCAGCGCCACCAAGTAGCGCAGGGACGCGAGCAGGTTCATGGCGCGTAGGGGCGAATCAGGCGGCTCGGGAGGATCAGGTGTTCTTGCTGATCGAGATGGTGGGGAACTTGCTGGAGAAGTCCTTGGCCTGCTGTGCGATCTTCACCGCCACATCGCGCGCCACCTTCTTGTAGATGGCCGCGACTTCGCCGTCGGGGTCTGCCACCACGGTGGGCTTACCGCTGTCGGCTTGCAGGCGGATGCTCATGTTCAGCGGCAGCGCGCCCAGGTAGTCCATGCCGTAGTCGGCGGCCATCTTCTTGCCGCCATCGGCGCCAAAGATGTGCTCCACATGGCCACAGTTGCTGCACACGTGGGCGGCCATGTTCTCGACGATGCCCAGGATAGGCACGCCCACCTTTTCGAACATCTTGATGCCCTTCTTGGCGTCCAGCAGGGCGATGTCCTGCGGGGTCGTGACGATCACGGCGCCGGTCATGGGCACGCGCTGGCTCAGGGTGAGCTGGATGTCGCCGGTGCCGGGCGGCATGTCGATGATGAGGTAGTCCAGGTCTTTCCAGTTGGTCTGGCGCAGCAGCTGCTCCAGCGCCTGGGTGGCCATGGGGCCGCGCCAGATCATGGCTTCGTCCTGGTCCACCAGAAAGCCGATGGACATGACCTGCACGCCGTAGTTCTCCAGCGGTTCCATGGTCTTGCCGTCGTCGCTTTCGGGGCGGCGGTTGATACCCAGCATCATGGGCTGGCTGGGGCCGTAGATGTCGGCGTCCAGCACGCCCACACTGGCGCCCTCAGCGGCCAGGGCCAGGGCCAGGTTGGCAGCCGTGGTGCTCTTGCCCACGCCGCCCTTGCCCGAGGCCACGGCGATGATGTTCTTGACCTGGGGCAAGAGCTGCACGCCGCGCTGCACGGCGTGGGCGATGACCTTGGTGGTGATGTTGACCGACACGTTGTCCACCCCCGCCACGCCCTTGGCGGCGGCCACCAGCTGGCGGCGCAGCTCGGGCACCAGGCTCTTGGCGGGGTAGCCCAGTTCCACGTCAAACGCCACGTCGCCACCGGTGATCTGCAGGTTGCGCAGGGCGCGGGTGCTGACAAAATCCTTGCCTGTGTGGGGGTCCAGCACGCTGGAAAGTGCGGCCAAAAGGCCCTGTTCGGTGACTGACATTCAAATAACTCCTGTGGGGCCGGTAGTCTATTCCCAAGCTCCCGCCCCCTGCCGCTGAAGGACAATGCGCACCGCATTGCACCGTCGCACTCTCCCCAAAAAGGCCTCCCGTGAAATTCAAGATGTCCGAAAACTCCCTGTTTGCCGTCCTGCTGCGCTCGCCGTGGTGGATCAGCTTTGTGGTGGTGGGCCTCATCACGCTGGCGGCCGGGGCGTTGCTGCCCAAGGAATACTTTGTGGTGGGCGCGCTGGCGGGCTTCCCCATCTTTGTGGTGGGCTGCATGGCCGCCTGGCGGCAACTGCGCGCGCCCAACCCCGCCAAGGTCGTGGAAATGCTGGAGGCCGTGGGCAGCATGCCCTGGCGCAGCTTTGCCGACACCCTGGCCATCGCCTGGGAGCGCGCGGGCTACAGTGTGGAACGCCTGACTGGCAACAACGCCAACGGGGCCGATATGCGCCTGAGCCAGGGCGGCAAGACCACGCTGGTCAGCGCCAAACGCTGGAAGGCCGCTACCCATGGGGTGGAGCCGCTGCGGGAGCTGCACACGGCCATGACCGCAGCCGATGCTTCAGCGGGCGTGTATGTGGCCGCCCTGGGCCAGGTCAGCGAGAACGCCCAGGCATTTGCCCGCGAGCACGGCATTGTGGTGCTGCAGGGCGACGCGGTGGCGCAGCTGCTGCTCAAGCAGCGTTAAGAGCGGCTAACAAAACTCTTCTGGCGTCGTTGCTGTGTCTTGTCGTACTGCTCGTACTGCCTGCGACACAGCGCCTAGCCAGAACCGCTTCGCTGAGTTTTGTTAGCCGCTCTGAGCCACCCCCAACCCCCTGTGGGGTGGCCCGCACATGCGGGTTTTCCCACATGAGCCGCGCCCGGGCGCCCCTCCACACTGGGAGCCTTACACCGCCCCACCGTCCATGCCCCCCACAACCCCTACCGCAGCCCCTGGCAACGTAGCTGCCACACCCGCCACGGGCCTGCTGCTGACCGGCGGCGGTGCCCGCGCTGCCTACCAGGTGGGCGTGCTGGAAGCCATTGCCGACCTGCGCCAGGCCTGTGGCGAAGGCGGCGGCCCCAACCCCTTTCCCATCATCACCGGCACCTCGGCGGGGGCCATCAACGCAGCCGCCCTGGCCTGCGGAGCCGACCACTTTGACCGTGCGGTGCGCCGCATTGCACGCGTGTGGCGGCAGTTCCATGCCAGCCAGGTGTATGGCGCCGACTCGCTCAGCGTGATGCGCAGCGGCGCGCGCTGGCTCACGCTGGTGTCGCTGGGCTGGGCGCTGGCACGCTGGCGGCGCATGCGGCCGCGGTCGCTGCTGGACAACTCGCCACTGGAGAAGCTGCTGGTCAAGATGGTGCCCCTGGTGCGCCTGCCCCGGCTGATTCGCAAGGGGCATCTCACCGCGCTCGCCGTGACGGCGTCCAGCTACAGCTCGGGCGAGCACGTCACCTTTTTTGAAGCGGCCACGCCCGTCAAGCCCTGGGTGCGCTCCCAGCGCAAGGCGGCCAGCGACCGCATCACGCACGAGCATCTGCTCGCGTCCTCGGCCATTCCCTTCATCTTTCCGGCCAAGGGCATCGAGGTGGATGACCACATCGAATACTTCGGCGATGGCTCCATGCGCCAGTCGGCGCCTATTGCCCCGGCCATCCATCTGGGGGCCGAGCGCATCCTGGTGATCGGCGCGGGCCGCATGCACGAGCCCAAGGGCGATGCCGCCGCCAACCCCACGGCCACCTACCCCACGCTGGCGCAGATCGCGGGGCATGCGCTGTCCAACATCTTTCTGGATGCGCTGGCGGTGGACGTGGAACGCGTGCAGCGCATCAACCAGACCCTGTCGCTCATCCCCGAAGAAAAGCGCCTGCACAGCGCGCTGCGCCCCATCGAGCTGCTGGTGATCGCCCCCTCACAGCGCCTGGACGCCGTGGCCGCACGCCATGTGGGCGACTTGCCGGGGCCCGTGCGGACCATGCTGGGCGCCTTGGGCGTCACATCCAACATGGCCGATGTGCGCGGCGCGGCACTGGCCAGCTACCTGCTGTTCGAATCCGGCTACACGCAGGAGCTGATGGCCTTGGGCCGGGCCGACACCCTGACCATGCGGGCCGAGGTGTGCAGGTTCTTTGGCTGGACGGACACCGGCGCCGAAGTGAAGACAAGGCACCACGGGGAGCCGCCCGAGGCGCCCCGGGATTGAACCCTAAGGCTTGTTGGGCAACCAGCCCAGGCCATGCGCGTGCAGGCTCTGCACATACAGCCGGTCGGCCGTCTCGGTGATGGCCGTGGTCTCGGGGTAGGCGCCGCTTGGGTCCTGCAGGTCGGCCACCACCTTGCCGTCGTCAGTGAATGCGATCACATGGCCGTAGGGCTGGGGAATGGGCCACAGCGCACGCGGCAGGCGCAGGGTCAGGCTGCGCAGCCAGGGCTTGCCCGCCATGTTGTCGATGGCCGCCCCACGCGGCTTGGCAAAACCCAGCCACACCTTGCCGCCCTGCCCGCGCATGAGGTTGTCGGGGTAGCCGGGCAGGTTGTCCAGCAGCACGCGGGCCTGGGAGCCTGGCTGGCCGATGTCGAGGTCATTCGCGTCCACCGCAATCTTCCACACCCGGTATTTGCCAGTTTCGTTGACGAACAGGTGCTTTTCGTCCTGGCTCAGCGCCACGCCGTTGGCAAAGCTGATGCCCCGCGCCACCACGCGCGTAGCGCGGGTGGCAGGGTCGTATTCGATCACCCGGCCCGTGCTGGCCTGCTCCAGGATGTCGAGCACGCTCGCTTCAAACGTGCCGCCCCAGTCCTTGGGGGCAAAGCGGGTGGAGGCATCGCTCAGGTACATCTTTCCGTTCTGGGCCACCACCACCGCGTCGGCATAGCGGATGGGGTCGTTACCCACCTTGTCGGCCAGCACGGTGAGCTTGCCGTCCGGTGCGATGGACAGCAGGCCCTTGACCGCATCGGCCGCAATCAGATTGCCCACCGCATCAAAGTCAAAGCCCAGCACCCGCCCGCCGGTGTTGGCAAACACCTCCTGGCCCGAGCCATCGGGATTCATGCGCAGGATGTTGCCGCTGAGCACGGTGGTGTAGAGCTTGCCGTCCTTGCCCAAGGCGATATGCTCCGGGCCCACCTCGCCTTTGAGGTCGATGATGTTCAGCCGCGCCAGGCGCTGGTTGGGCGCATGCACGCCCTGGTAGCCGGGGGCCGCAGGCGCAGTCCATGCCACCGGCTGAATGGGCACGGGCCACGCCGCCAGGTATGCGGCCACCGCCACCACGGCGCCACCCACGCCCCATCCCACCCGTTTTGCCCATGTGCTCGCCATGTGTTGTCTCCTGTTGTTTGTTGGAATGCGGGGCATTGTGGCCCTGTCAGTGGGCTGAACGCACGCCCAGATTGGCACCTGCGCGACGCGGCCTTGTCGGATCAGAACCCGCAGCCGCCCAAAGTGCTGCCGACCGCCTAAAATCGCGAGTTCCGCCTGAGAAAGCCGCTTTTCATGACGTCATCCGCTCGCAAACTCTTCGTGACCACCGCCCTGCCGTACGCCAACGGCAACTTCCACATCGGCCACATCATGGAATACATCCAGGCCGACATCTGGGTGCGGTTCCAGCGCATGCAGGGCAATGCGGTCAACTTTGTGGGTGCCGACGACACCCACGGCGCGCCCATCATGATCGCCGCCGAAAAGGCAGGCAAGACACCCCAGCAGTTCGTGGCCGACATCGCGGCGGGGCGCAAGCAGTATCTGGACGGTTTTCACATCAGCTTTGACAACTGGCACAGCACCGACGCGCCCGAAAACCACGACCTGGCCCGCCAGATCTACCGCGACTTGCGCGACCGCGCCGACGGCAGCCTGATTGAGGTGCGCACCATCGAACAGTTCTTCGACCCCGAGAAGAACATGTTCCTGCCCGACCGCTACATCAAGGGCGAATGCCCCAAGTGCCACGCCAAGGACCAGTACGGCGACAACTGCGAGGTGTGCGGCACGGTGTACGCGCCCACCGACCTGATCAACCCCTTCTCGGCCCTGAGCGGCGCCAAGCCGGAGCTGAAGAATTCGGAGCATTTCTTCTTCAAGCTGTCGGACCCACGCTGCGTGGAGTTTCTGGAGAACTGGACGCAGGACGGCAAGCTGCAGCCCGAGGTGGCCAACAAGATCAAAGAATGGTTCACCGTCCGCACCAACCCCGATGGCACCACCAGCGAAGGCCTGGGCGACTGGGACATCAGCCGCGACGCGCCCTACTTCGGCATCGAGATCCCCGACGCACCCGGCAAATACTTCTATGTGTGGCTGGACGCGCCCGTGGGCTATCTGGCATCGCTGAAGAACCTGCTGGAAAAGCGCGGCGAGAGCTACGACGCCTACATGGCCGACCCGGCGATGGAGCAGTACCACTTCATCGGCAAGGACATCGTCACCTTCCACACCCTGTTCTGGCCCGCCATGCTGCACTTCAGCGGCCGCAAGACGCCCAACAACGTGTTCGTGCACGGCTTTTTGACGGTGAACAACGGCGAGAAGATGAGCAAGAGCCGGGGCACCGGCCTGGACCCGCTCAAGTACCTGAGCCTGGGCATGAACGCCGAGTGGCTGCGCTACTACCTGGCCGCCAAGCTGAGCGCGCGCAACGAAGACATCGACTTCAACGCCGAAGACTTCATGCTGCGGGTGAACAGCGACCTGATCGGCAAGTACGTGAACATCGCCAGCCGCGCAGCGGGCTTCCTGACCAAGCGCTTTGACGGCAAGCTCACCACCAACTTTGGCACTACAGGCGCCGCCCTGCTGGCCGAGGTGCGCGGAGCCAGCGACGCCATCGCGCAGATGTACGAAACGCGCGAGTACAGCAAGGCCACGCGCGAGATCATGCTGCTGGCCGACAAAGTCAACGCCTACGTGGACCAGAACAAGCCCTGGGACCTGGCCAAGGACGCCGCCAACAACGAGGCGCTGCACCAGGTGTGCTCGGTGCTGGTCAACGCCTTTGCCACCCTCACCCGCTACTTGGCCCCCGTGCTGCCGGGTCTGGCCCAGGCGGTGCAAGGCTTTGTGGGCGTGAACATGCAGCAGTGGAACGCAGCGGGCGACGTGCAGGCCATCCAGCCCTACCAGCACCTGATGCAGCGCGTCACGCCCGAGCAGCTTGAAGCATTGTTTGAGCCCCCAGCGCAAGCAGAGCAAGCACCAGCCGCTACGGAAACCGCAGCAGCAGGCTCCCATCCTGGTGGTGAAGAACTCGCCCCCACGATCACCATCGACGACTTCACCAAGATCGACCTGCGCATCGCGCTGATCGTGAACTGCGAGCCGGTAGAGGGCTCCACCAAGCTGCTGCGCCTGACGCTGGACGTGGGCGAGGGCCGCACGCGCAATGTCTTCTCAGGCATTGCCAGCGCCTACCAACCCGCCGACCTGATCGGCAAACACACCGTGATGGTGGCCAACCTGGCCCCACGCAAGATGAAGTTTGGTGTGAGCGAGGGCATGGTGCTGGCCGCCAGCCATGGCGACGAAAAAGCCAACCCCGGCATCTACGTGCTCAACCCCTGGCCGGGCGCCACGCCTGGCATGCGGGTGCGGTAAGGCACGCAGGGCAGGTATACACAGCGACAGTCAAGGGTACCGGGGGGCGCTGCGCCCCCCATGCGCCGAATGAGAACGGGGCAGCCCGGTGACGACTGCCCTTCAGCAAGCGCTCAGTACAGATACACCGCGCCCGCGTTGGTGCTGCTTTCGTCGGCCTGGTTGCCCCCAATACCAGTCGATCCACTGTCTTCGGTAGATGCCCCCACGGCCAGCGCAGTGCCGTCCCCCGATATCGCCACACGTCCGCCAAACCGGTCCCCAGCGCCGGCATTGGGTGCCTTCAGGTAGGCCTGTTGCGCCCAGGTGCCTGCGCTGCGGCGGAACACCAGCACAGCGCCAGCATCCGCAGCGGCGGTGTTGGCCTGGTCGCCATTGAATCCGCGCGCATTGCTGTCGTCCCGGTACGACGGCACCACCAGCGTGTTGCCGTCGCTCGACATCGCCAGGTTGTTGCCAAAACGGTGAGGCGTACGGGTGTTGGAGGCTTTCAAATACGCCTGTGACTGCCAGACGCCACCTGCGCGAATAAACACCAACACCGCGCCAGAGTTGAGTGCCAGGGTGTTGCTAGGCGGCGGCACGACAAAGGTGCCGGTGTAGTTGCTGCTGTCTCCATCCATGCCAACCGCCAGCGTGTTGCCGTCGCCCGACAAGATGACCGACACACCGAAGCGGTCCTGTGCATGGGGGCTGGGGGCCTTCAGATAGGCCTGCTGTGACCACGCCCCTGCATTGCGCTGGAACACGTAGGCCGCACCGGCGTTGGCCAGGGTGTCGTCCGCCGGATCACTCGCCAGGGCGCTGCGCTCGAAGAACGCACCCACCGCCAAGGTGTCTCCCGCGCCCGACAGGCTGAGGTAGATGCCGAAGAAATCTCCCGCACCCGCGTTGGACGCCTTGAGGTAGCTTTGCTGCGCCCAGTTGGTGCCGGTGCGGGTGAAGACGTAGGCCGCACCGGACGCTGCATAGGCGGCATTGCCGTGTGTTCCGGTCAGGTCGCCATCCTCGTTGTATGCCCCGACTGCCAGGGTGTTGCCGTCGTTCGAGAGGGCGACGAATGAACCGAAAAGATCGTCGGCATCCGCGTTGTTCGCCTTGATGAAGGCCTGCTGCGACCAGACCGCACCAGCGCGCGAATACACATAGACAGCGCCTGAGCTGCTGGCCAGGTTGTTGGTGGCGGGCATGGTCGCAAACGTGCCCTTCTGGTCGCAGCTCTCGCCATCCGCGCCAATGGCCAGCGTGTTGCCGTCGGCCGACAGCGCCACGGCATTGCCAAAATAGTCGTTGGCCTCGCCGTTGGGAGCCGCGATGCGTGCCTGCTGCGACCACGTGGCGCCGCTCTTCGTGAAGACGTACACCGCCCCGGTGTTGCCCCCTTCTCCATACGCCCCCACAGCCAGGGTGGTGCCGTTGCTGGACAAGGCCACACGGTTGCCAAACCGGCCTTCCACCGTGGTCGCCGATGCCTTGAAGTACCCCACGGCGCGCACCATGTCGGCCGCCACAGAAGCTGACGGGGCACTGCAGCCCCCCGCATTGCAGGCCTGCACGGTATAGGTGGCATTCAGCCGCAGATGCAGCAGCACGGGTACGGCATAGGTCAGCCCCGTGGAAGTGGTGGATCCGATCTGCACGGGTGTCAATGGACCTGCGCCATCCGGGTCCTCGTACACCGTGTAGCTGGTGGCACCCGGCGCCGAAGTCCACAAGAAAACCAGCGCCTTCGTTCCGTAGCCGATGCCCAGGCCACCCGGTGCAGGGGGGGCTGGCGGCGGTGGGGGCGGTGGCGGAGGCGGGGTATAGATCGTGCTGCAGAGCACCCTCACCTGGGTGACCAGCGCCACGGCGACTCCGGTGCCAGCTTCGACCGAGCAAGCCTGATCCCCAGGCTGCGCAACCACCGTGACCGCGTAGGCGCTACCGTGAGAGACCAGAGATTCAAACCGGAAAGCGCCGTTCTCTGTCAGCAGCAGATCAGCAGCGCCGTTCAGCCGCAGCCTCAATGCGCCCGCCAGGCCCGTGACGGTCCCACCCACGGCATAGGTGATGGTGGTGCAGGTCACCCGGATGTTGGAGACAGGGCCCGTCACCACGCCCGTGCCGTTTTCCACCACGCAGGTCTGGCCCACTGGCTGGGTGCGCACAACAATGTTGTAAGCCTGCCCCTGCGCAACGTTGGTGACGTAACTGCCGCTGGCCGTGATGCTCACTTCCGCACCCGTTCCGTTGGCGAGTACCAGCGTTCCCGTCAGCCCCGTCACCGTGCCCCCCACCGGATGCTGCACCACGGCGGGCGGTGGTGGGGGAGGCGGTGGCTCCGCAGAGTCCCCACCACCGCCGCCGCAAGCTGCCAGGGCGCCTGCCATGACCAGAGGCAACGCCCATGCCGCACCGGCAAGCCTCGCACGCAGGGCCTCGGCCATGGCAGAAAAATTTCGATACATCAAGGGTTCTCCGGGTCTGTGAACTGCATGGACACTTCAACCCCTAGGGAGGCACGAATAGGTCCGGCTCCCTCGTGCGCGTGCAGGCGGGGTGCCTGGAACTCTATGGCGGGAGAACGCGCAAGCGCACCCCCCTGAAGCAGGGTTGACGCAGAGAATGGAATGGCCCCATAGCGTTTGGCGGGACTCAGAACCCCGGGGTCGCGCTCAACCGACGAGACTGTCAGCCACCGCGCTGGCGGCTGTCTCGCTCAATGGCCCACGTAGCGCCCTGGCCGGTGGCTGATCCACAAGAACCCGCTCATCACCAGCACCGCCAGCACCGAATACGCCACCCGCTCCACCGGCACCACGAACAGCGCGAGCAGCACCACGGTGCCGTCAATCATCATCTGCACCTTGCCCGCACGCATGCCGTAGCGGCCTTGCAAGTACAGCGACACCACCGTGGCCCCGCCCAGGCTGGAGCGGTGGCGTGCCAGAAACAGGCAGCCCGTGCCCAGCAACAGCCCGCCCAGCAGCGATGCGAACAGCGGGTTGAGATAGTCCACATGCATCACGTGCGGGAACAGCTCGGTCAGCAGCGACAGCAGGCCCACGCAGACAAATGTCTTGATCGTGAACTCGCGCCCCATGCGCGTCCAGGCAAACCAATAGAACGGCAGGTTGACCACAAAGAACAGCTTGCCAAACGAAATGCTGGTGACGTAATGCAGCAAGAACGCCACGCCCGCCGTGCCGCCCACCAGCAACCCCGCCTGGTTGAACAGCATGAGCGCCATGGCCACAAACAAGGTGCCTGCGAACAGGGCCTGGGCATCTTCAAAGGCGCCATGGCGCAGGGCGGACAGCGGCGGGGCAGTGTCATTGGCGGTGGGCGGGGTATCGGACATGGGCGTTCAGCAATGGGGGGCTTGGCAAAGGCGCGGAGGCTTTCCGCCGGTGGAGTGCTGGGCACTTGGGGGCAGCCCGGCGCGTATCCAGCGGTCAGTCTGCAAGATGAGAAGCAAGCAACGCGCCAGTGCGAGCCAGAGCGGGCCAGTGCGCGAAGGTCCCGCTACTTCCCGCCCTTGAACTCCGGCGCCTCCGTGTCCGCGCCCGTCTGCGTGCGCAGCACAAACTGGTCGGGTCCATAGACCACCGTGAAGACCTTGGACTGGTTGGGTGCCTCCAGGTAGCGCCAGTCGGCCCAGGTCTCCTTCTTCAACTCGTAGGGCGTGACCTTGGCGGGCTTGCCCAGCAGGCGGCGCACCTCGTCCATACGCATGCCGGGCGACACGCGCGCAAAAGTCTCGGGCGTGAGCACCTGGCGCAGCGCGGTCATGCGGCCGTCGGGGCCAATGGTGATCATGTAGTTGACCTGGCCAGCAGGCTGGCGGTTGTATTCGAAGGTACGTGCACCACCGGGCTCGTCCCACACGTTCTCGGGGGCGCCGAAGCGGTCGCGCACGTCGGCTTCGGTCGAGACGCCCTCTTTGAGTTCGCTGATGCGTTGCGGGTCGCAGGCGGCAAGCACCAGCAGGGAAAAGGTGGCCGCAGCCATGGCGGCCGAGCGATATATCAAGCGCATAAATTCGTCCCGGTAAAATCTTGGACCTTCGGTGCATCACTGTGCCTGACGCGTTCCAAGAAAGAGTTCACAGTCCATGTCTATTTTCCGCCGCCCCGACTACCAATCCGACGCCACCCAGTTCATCAACCAGCTCAAGGCAAGCCGTCCCGAGCTGGACCAGCAGCAGCAAGCCGGCCGTGCCCTGCTGTGGGACAAGCAAGTGGACCGCAAGATCTGGGGCGAGTACCGCGACGCCCAAGTGCCCCAGAAGCCCTACGTATACCAGACCAACGCCGATTGAGCATGTTTTTAGCCGCAAGCGCAGGTATTTATTGCGCTGGCAGCTCCTGATTCAATAGCAGATCATGACCACCGCGAACGCAGCCGAAGCGGCAGACTCGCCCGGCGCGCCCTCGCTGGATGCGGCGGGCATGCCCGATGTGGTCGATCAGGTGGCCCTGGCGCGCCTGTATGGCGAGCCGCTGTTTGCGCTGCCGCAGGACCTGTACATCCCGCCCGACGCGCTCGAAGTCTTCCTCGAAGCCTTTGAAGGCCCGCTGGACTTGCTGCTGTACCTGATCCGCAAACAGAACTTCAACATTCTCGACATCCCCATGGTGGGGGTGACCAAGCAGTACCTGGCGTATGTGGACGAGATCCGCAGCCGCAACCTGGAGCTGGCGGCCGAGTATTTGCTGATGGCGGCCATGCTCATCGAGATCAAGTCGCGCATGCTGCTGCCGCCCAAGAAGCAGGAAGGCGGCGAGGAAACCGAAGACCCGCGTGCCGAGCTGGTGCGCCGCCTGCTTGAATACGAGCAGATGAAGATGGCCGCCATGCGCCTGGCCAACCTGCCGCAGTACGGCCGCGACTTTTTGAAAGCCCAGGTCTACATCGAACAAAGCCTGCAGCCGCGCTTTCCCGATGTTCACGTGGTGGAACTGCAAGAGGCCTGGCGCGACATTTTGAAGCGTGCCAAGCTCGTACAGCACCACAAGATCACGCGCGAAGAACTGAGCGTGCGCGAGTACATGAGCATGGTGCTCAAAACCCTGCAGGGCCGCCGCTTTGTGGAGTTTGAAGAACTATTCGAGCCCGAAAAAGGCAGCACCGTGCTGGTGGTGACCTTCATCGCCCTGCTGGAGCTGGCCAAAGAGACGCTGATCGAGATCACGCAGGCCGAGGCTTTTGCCCCCATCTACGTGCGCCTGGCGTACACGCCGGTCTAGGCTGGCTCCACTGTTCACCGCCCAGGCCGGTGGCCGTGGCGTCCCCCCCTTTCTTCACCCGCAAGCCATGGCATCCCACGACTTCGACGTTCTCATCGTAGGCAGCGGCCTCGCAGGCCTCTCGGCCGCCCTGCACCTAGCGCCCACGCACCGCGTGGCTGTCATCACCAAGCGCACGCTGCAAGATGGCTCCAGCGGCTGGGCCCAGGGCGGCATTGCTGCCGTGCTGGCCGATGACGACAGCTTTGCCGCGCACATTGAAGACACGCTGGTGGCAGGCGCAGGCCTGTGCGACCTGGCCACCACCCGCTTTGTAGTGGAGAACGCGCCCGAGTCCATCGCCTGGCTGCGCGGCCTGGGCGTGCCCTTCACACTCGAAGGCGACCAACTGCACCTGACCCGTGAAGGCGGCCACAGCGCCCGCCGCATTGCCCATGTGACCGACGCGACTGGCGCGGCGGTGCAGCGCACGCTGATCGACGTGGTGCGCAGCACACCGGGCATCACCCTGTTTGAGCAGCACACGCTGGTGGACCTGATCACCACCCGCAAGCTGGGTTTTCCGGGCAACCGTTGCTTGGGCCTGTATGCGCTGGACAGCGACACGGACGAGGTGGTGACCTTCCGCGCACCGCAAACAATCCTGGCCACGGGCGGCGCAGGCAAGGTGTACCTGTACACCACCAACCCCGACACCGCCACCGGCGACGGCATTGCCACCGCCTGGCGCGCAGGCTGCCGCGTGGCGAACATGGAGTTCATCCAGTTCCACCCCACAGGGCTGTACCACCCGCACGAAAAGTCCTTCCTCATCAGCGAGGCCGTGCGCGGCGAAGGCGGGCAACTCAAGCTGCCCCCCTCGGCGGGTGGCACCCGCTTCATGCTGGACCACGACCCGCGCGCCGAACTGGCCCCGCGCGATGTGGTAGCGCGCGCTATCGACTTCGAGATGAAGAAGCACGGTCTGGACTGTGTACACCTCGACATCTCGCACCAGAGCCCCGCGTTTTTGCAAGAGCACTTTCCGAACATCCTCGCGCACTGCGCATCGCTGGGCATCGACATCACCAAGGAACCCATCCCCGTGGTGCCCACCGCCCACTTCACCTGCGGCGGCGTGCTGACCGACCTGGCGGGCCGCACCGACCTGCCCGGCCTGTTTGCCGTGGGCGAGGTGGCCTGCACCGGCCTGCACGGCGCCAATCGGCTGGCCAGCAATTCGCTGCTGGAATGCATGGTGTTCGCCCGCGCCGCCGCGCAAGCCATTGCAGCCGCCCCGGCCACCGAACTGCCCACCGTGCCCGCCTGGGACGACAGCCGAGTGACCGATGCCGACGAGTCCGTCGTCATCTCGCACAACTGGGACGAGCTGCGCCGCTTCATGTGGGACTACGTGGGCATCGTGCGCACCAACAAGCGCCTGGAGCGCGCCGCACACCGCATTGCGATGCTGCAGGGCGAGATTCAGGAGTTCTACGCGCACTTCCACGTCACACGCGACCTGCTGGAGCTACGCAACCTGGTGCAGGTGGCCGACCTGATCGTGAAAAGCGCCCAGCTGCGCCGCGAAAGCCGGGGCCTGCATTTCAGCCGCGACTACCCCGAGGTGGCAGCGCCTGCCGCCCCCACCATCCTCGTCCCCCCGGTGCCCCGATGACCTACAGCGTCAAAGAAATTTTCTACACCCTGCAAGGCGAAGGCGGCCAGGCGGGCACCCCCGCCGTGTTCTGCCGCTTTGCGGGCTGCAACCTCTGGACGGGCCGCGAGCAAGACCGCACCCAGGCCATCTGCCAGTTCTGCGACACCGACTTTGTAGGCACCGATGGCACGCTGGGCGGCAAGTTCGAGACGGCCACCGCACTGGCCGAATTGATCGCCGCCCAATGGCCTGCGGGCGCGGGCCACCGCCTGGTGGTGCTGACGGGTGGCGAGCCCCTGCTGCAGGTGGATCGCGAACTCATCGACGCGCTGCACGCGCAGCAATTCCGCATCGCGGTCGAAAGCAACGGCACTGTCGCCGCACCCGAAGGCATCGACTGGCTGTGCATCAGCCCCAAGGCCGGCGCGCCGTGGGTGCAGCGCAGCGGGCAGGAGCTGAAACTCGTCTGGCCCCAGCCGGGCTTTGACCTACAGGCGCTGGAGCAGGACACGCAGTTCACCCACCGCTTTCTGCAGCCCATGGATGGACTGCTGCAGCGGCAGAACACCGCCGCTTGCATTGACGCCTGCCTGGCCCACCCTGCATGGCGGTTGAGCCTGCAAACCCACAAGCTCACCGGCATCAGGTGAGAGAGGCCAACAAAACTCCCCTGGCGTCGTTGTCCCGCCTTGTCGTACTACTCGTACTGCCTGCGGCGGAACGCCTAGCCAGGGCCGCTTCGCTGAGCTTTGTTAGCCGCTTCAAGTCCTTCTAAATCACCGTATGTTGTTCACCATCTCCCAGCGCTTCTTCTTCGACGCCGCCCACACCCTGCGCCGCGAGATAGAGGCCGAAGGCAGCCGCCGTGTGCACGGCCACACCTACCATGCCGAAGTGTTTCTGACCGGCCCGCGCGACCCCGCCACCGGCATGGTGCTGGACCTGGGCCTGCTCCGCCAGGGCCTGGCCGTGGTGCGCGAGCAGCTGGACCACCACATGCTGGACGAAGTGCCCGGCCTGGGCACGCCGACGCTGGAAAACCTCTGCCTGTTCATCGCCCAGGCACTGCCCGCCGACCTGCGCGCCAGCGTGAGCCGCGTGCGCGTGTGGCGCGAAGCACTGGGCGACAGCTGCGCGCTGGACTTCTCCCAGCCCTGACCGGCCACGGCCCTGCCACCGGCAGGCACTCCCCCATCCACAGACTTCATTCAAGGAAGCCGATGTTCCGCACCCTGCTCAAATCCAAGATCCACCGCGTGGCCGTGACCCAGTGCGAGCTGCACTACGAAGGCTCCTGCGCCATCGACGAAGACCTGCTGGACGCCGCCAACATCGCCGAGAACGAGCAGATCCACATCTGGAACATCAACAACGGCGAGCGCTTTGTCACCTACGCCATCAGGGGCCAGCGCGGCAGCGGCATGATCTCGGTCAACGGTTCGGCCGCACGCCGCGCGTCCACAGGCGATCTCATCATCATTGCGGCCTTTGCCCAGGTGCAAGAGGACCAGGTGGCCACACACCAGCCGCAACTGGTGTTTGTGGACGAGCACAACCGCCAGACCGCACTGCGCCACGCGGTGCCCACCCAGGCCGTCTAAGCATGCAGCCCACGCACGACGGGCTGGTGGCCCGCAGCCTGGCCAGCGTGTGGCATCCGTGCACGCAGATGAAGCGGCACGAGGCCCAGCCGCCCGTAGCCATTGCGCGCGCCCAGGGCCCGTGGCTCTATGGCGCCGATGGTCAGCGCTATCTGGACGGCATCAGCTCCTGGTGGGTCAACCTGTTTGGCCACAGCCACCCGCACATCCAGGCGGCGCTGGTGGACCAACTAGGCCGGCTCGACCATGTGATGCTCGCGGGCTTCACGCACGCACCGGTGGTGGAGCTGTCAGAACGTCTGGCCGCGCTCACCGACCTGGGCCACGCGTTCTACGGCAGCGACGGCGCGGCCGCCACCGAGATTGCGCTGAAGATGAGCGCGCACTACTGGCGCAACACTGGCCGCCCCGCCAAGAGCCGCTTTGTGGGCCTGGCTGGCGGCTACCACGGCGAAACCGTGGGCGCGCTGGCCGTGACCGACATCGCGATCTTCCGCGAGGCCTATGCACCCCTGGTGCGCCTGGCCGACACTGTGCCCAGCCCCGATGCACGCAGAGCAGCCCCGGGTGAGACGGCGCAGGACGTGGCCCGGCGCGCCGCTGCGGCGCTGGAAGCGTGGCTGCAGGAGCACCACACCACCACCGCCGCCTTCATCGTCGAGCCCCTGGTGCAGTGCGCAGCAGGCATGGCGATGCACGACCCCGAATACCTGCGCCTGGCGCGCGCGCTGTGCGACCGCTACGAGGTCCACTTGGTGGTCGATGAAATCGCCGTGGGCTTTGGCCGCACGGGCACGATGTTCGCGCACCAGCAGGCCGGCATCCGGCCGGATTTCATTTGCCTGTCCAAAGGCCTCACGGGCGGCACGCTGCCCCTGTCGGCCGTGCTGACGACGGACGCGGTGTACGCCGCGTTCTACGACGACGATGTGGCGCGCGGCTTTCTGCATTCGCACTCGTACACCGGCAACCCGCTGGCCTGCCGCGCCGCGCTGGCCACGCTGGAACTGTTTGAGCAGCTGGATGCGCTGAACGCCAACCAGGCGCTGGCGCAGCGCATCGACGCGGCTTGCGCACCGCTATCGCAGCACCCACGCGTGCGGCATGCACGCCGCATCGGAATGATCTGGGCCTGGGATATAGACACACCCCTGCCCGACTTTGCGCACCGCTACCACCAGCACGCCATGGTGCGCGGCCTGGTGCTGCGGCCCATCGGCAAGACGCTGTACGCCATGCCGCCCTATGCGCTCGACGACGAGGCGGTGCAATGCCTGGCCAATGGCGCACTGGATGCGCTGAACGCCACCCTGCAGGAGGAAAGTTGATGATGGGATGTTTTGTGACCGGCACCGACACCGGTGTCGGCAAGACGCTGGTGTCCGCCGGGCTGCTCCACGCGCTGGCGCGCCACCACCGCCGCGTGGTGGGCATGAAGCCCGTGGCGGCTGGCCTGGTGCCCTGGGGGGACGACTGGGCCAGTGAAGACGCGATTGCACTGCGCTCGGCCTCCACCCTGGCAGTGCCGCCAGCGCTGGACAACCCCGTGCTGCTGCCCGACCCACTCTCGCCCCACATCGCGGCGGCGCGGGCGGGTGTGCAGATCGACATCGCTGCCATCGTACGCAGCTACCAGGCGCTCGCCGCGCAGGCCGACGCCGTGGTGGTGGAGGGTGCAGGTGGCTTTCATGTGCCCCTCACCGACGCACTCACGGGCGCCGACCTCGCCCAGGCCCTGGCGCTGCCCGTGGTGCTGGTGGTGGGATTGCGCCTGGGCTGCCTGAACCACGCCCTGCTCACGGCCGAGGCGATCCGCGCGCGCGGCCTGACGCTGGCGGGCTGGGTGGCCAACCGCGTGGACCCCGACATGGAGGCGGTGGAAGACAACATCGCCTACCTGCGCGCGCGCCTGAATGCACCGCTGCTGGCCGATGTGCCGTATCAGGAACTGCCTGAACCCGGCAGCCTGGTGTTTGACCTGCCCAGGGACTGGCAATGACAAGCCCCACGGCGCCACAGTCGTCATGGCTCGACGAGATCCCTGCGCGGCTGGCCGACATCGAACGCGCCCACCTGCTGCGCCGCCGTCGTGTGGTGGAGCCCGCAGGCGGCGCCCGCCTGCAGGTGGACGGCCAGCCCATGCTGGCCTTTTGCAGCAACGACTACCTGGGCCTGGCCGGCCACCCTGCGCTGGCCGAAGCCGCGCGCGAGGCCACACACCACTATGGCGTGGGCTCGGGCGGCTCGCCGCTGGTCAGCGGCCACAGCGCTGCCAACGATGCGCTGGAGCACGATCTGGCGGCCTATGTACAACTGCCCCGGGCCCTGTACTTCTACGCGGGCTATGCCACCAACACCGGCATCATCCCCGCGCTGGTGGGTGACGGCGATGCGCTGTTCTCCGATGCACTCAACCACGCCTGCCTGATCGACGGTGCCCGCCTGTCGCGCGCCACCATCCACCGCTATCCCCACGCCGACCTGGCAGCGCTGGAAGCGCAGCTTGCCGCCAGCCGCGCTCGGCGCAAGCTGGTGATCAGCGACGCGGTGTTCAGCATGGACGGCGATCTCATCGACATCCCAGCCCTGCTCACGCTGTGTGAGCGCTACGACGCGCTGTTGTTGCTGGACGATGCCCACGGCTTTGGCGTGCTGGGCCCCCAGGGGCGCGGCAGCCTGGCAAAGGCGGGGCTAACGGGCCCCCACGCCTCGCGCCGCGTGCTGTACATGGCCACGCTGGGCAAGGCAGCGGGCGTGGCGGGCGCTTTTGTGGCCGGCGATGCAGCCCTCATCGAATGGCTGCTGCAAAAAACGCGCACCTACATCTTTGCCACCGCCGCGCCACCGCTGCTGGCGAGCGCACTGCGCCAAAGCCTGCAGCTCATGGAGGAAGCCGACGACCGGCGCGCGCACCTAGACGAACTCATCGCGCAACTGCGCCAAGGACTGTCCACGCTGCCTGCATCGCTGGGCTGGCACCTGCTGCCGTCGCACACCCCCGTGCAGGCCCTGATCATCGGCAGCAACGAAGCGGCGCTGGCGGTGATGGAAGGCCTGCGCACCCAAGGCCTGTGGGTGCCTGCCATACGCCCGCCCACCGTACCCGCAGACACGGCGCGGCTGCGCATTGCGCTGTCGGCCGCGCACACCACCGACGACGTGGCGCAGTTGATAGAGGCGCTGCATGCGCTGGCAACGCAGTCACTCAACCGTTGATGCGCCGCAGTACCATGCACGGCCCAGGCCACCTGGCCACGCAGGCCCCTCCTTATCCCTTCAGCGAGAAGATTCCATGCCCCACCTGACCATCGAATACTCGGCCAATCTGCCCCACTACCCCGAAGCCGAAACGCTGACCGCCCTCAACGCCGCCCTGTGCGCCCATCCCCAGGTGCAGGACGAGGCGGACCTGAAGACCCGCTTTATCGTCGCCGACAGCTTCGAGATCGGCATTGCGCCTGCCAACCGCGCGTTTGTGCATGCCCAGTTGCGCTTGCTCGCGGGTCGCACGCCCGAGGCCAAAAAAGAGTTGTCCGACCTCATTGCAACGGTGCTGCGCGAGCGCACCCCCAAGCCCCGGGGCGTGATGGTGCAATTGAGCGTGGAGATCGTCGATATGGACCGGGGCTCGTACGCCAAAGAGCGGCTCTGACGCTGCGCTCCTGCCCCCCGCCTCAGGCCCCGTCGCCTGCGTTGCCGGTGATCGGCTGCACGATGCCCGTGATGTAGCTGGAACAACACGGGGCCGCCAGGAACACGTCGGCGGGCGAGATCTCCTCGGGTTGCGCCGGGCGGTCCAGACACGTGGTGACGCCAACCTTTTCCACCTCTTTGGCCGGGCGCTCCGCCGGGATCCGCGGTGCCCACACTGGCCCCAGCGCCACCGCTTTCCCGCGGATTCCCCGGTTGACCAGTTGTGCGCCAGCACCTGGGTAAAGGCATGGATCGCACCCTTGGTGGCCGGGAGCGAAGGGGACGGATGCGGTCATGGCGGAATGTCTTTCTGCCGACAAGGGCTCCAGGTCAACCGGAGCCAAAAAAGGGGCGCCTGGGCTTCGAGGCCAGTGCGCCACGGTGGTACGGACGGCGAGTTCAACGACCGGGCCGGGGCAGTACACACTGCCCCGGCCCGGCCACTTCAGTCGCAGCAACGGTCAGCTGGCATCCTTGGACTTGCCGGTGTTGCCCTGGTTGCCGCCAGACGCAGTGCTGGATGCGCTCTGGGAGCCCGCGCCTTTCTGGTTCTGCTGGCCGGGCTGCTGCTGACCCGAACTGCCGCTGGTGCGGCTGGAGCGCCACTGGCTGAAGTCATCCGAGAACTTCTGGTAGCGCTCCTTGCGCCAGCTGTCGTAGTCGTCATCCAGCATGCGCAGTTGCTCGTCGCGCCACTGCTGGTAGTCGGGATCGCGATGGCCGCGGTTCTGCTGGGCAGGCGATGCATTGCGGGTAAAACCGTAGGCGTTGCCATAGCCACCCTGGCCGCGTTCATCATCGCGATAGGGCGAGGCAAAGCGCCCGTCGTCATCGCGATAGCCTTGGCTGTCATACGGGGCGCTCCAGGCCTGGTATTGACGGCCTTGGCCGTTGGAGTAGCCCGAACGGTCTTGAGACCCATACGAGCCAAAGCCTTCGCGCCCCGAGCGTGGGTAGCCCTGCGATTCGCCACGGCTGCGGTTCAGGCCGTATTGGCCATAACGTTCCTGGCCGTAGCGTTCTTGCTCATAGCGGTCGCTGCGGTCATTGCGGTTCTCGAACTCCTGGCGGTAACCGCCAGGGCTGCTGCCGCGATGGTCGTCGCTGCCGTAGCCCTGGTGGTCACCGCGCTCGTTAAAGCGCATGTCGTCGGCATCGCGGCCCATGCCATGGCGGGAAAAGTTGCTGTCGTCGCTGTCTCTGTAGCCCATGGTGTTCTCCTTGCGGTCAATGGGAATATCAAAAGTTGAAAGTGAATAG
Source organism: Acidovorax sp. FG42 (assembly GCF_057809195.1). Taxonomy (NCBI): domain Bacteria; kingdom Pseudomonadati; phylum Pseudomonadota; class Betaproteobacteria; order Burkholderiales; family Comamonadaceae; genus Acidovorax; species Acidovorax sp. FG42. The sequence continues at coordinate 53,153 of NZ_JBMDJM010000007.1, forward strand.
GAATGGAAGGGTGCGGCTGGCCACATGCTGTTGTGGCCCGCCCGGTCTCAGGGCTGGCTCTTGTGCGAATCGCGGCTGCCTTGCTGCTTCTGGTCGCGGCCCTGCGCGTGTGTGTCGGCGTCGTTGCGGGCGCCTTGCTGGCGGTGGGTGTTGCCGCCCGTGCTCTGCTCGGCCTGCTGCTGCCCGGCGGGCGACTGGCGCTGAGACGAAGGGGTGTTGGGCTGGTTCTGCGGGTTGTTTTGAGACATGGTGGCTCCTGTCGAAGTGGTTGAACAAAGGTGGCACACAAAGCCTGCAAAGGCGTCTTGTGTGGGTTCATGTTCGAGGGGCACCGCAGCGCTTTTTGTAGGCCGTGTCCTATAGGCCTGTGGGCCAGGTGCGATGCGGTGTAAGCAGGCGCACAGGAGGTTGCGGGATGCAAGGAGGTATTTGCCGGGCTGCAGTAACAGGCCTCGCGCGGTGGACGCTGTCAAGCTGAGCGGGCGCCATGGCAAGCGCCCACAGAACGGACAGCAGCGTCACATCCTGATGCACCGGATGCGCGTTGGAACGGCCAAGGCCACGGCGGCCAGGCGCCGTGGGCACCTGCTTGCCAACAGGGAGATAGAGGGAAAAGGGCTCGCTACGCGTCCAGCGTGGCGTCCAGCCAGCCGCGCAGGCTGTTGATGAACGCCCAGCCTTGCACGCGGGGAATGTCGGCCACGCGCAGCACGGCCTCCACCACGTGGCCGTCCTGCAGCGCCACGGCGCGGCCCACGCCGGGCAGCAGGCCGCAGGACAAGGGCGGCGTCACCCAGCGCCCATCGATGAGCGCGGCGATGTTGCCAAAGGTGCCTTCGGTGATCTCGCCCGCCTCGTTCCACAGCACGGTGTCGAACACGCCGGGTGTGGTGGGGGCAAACGCCGCGTAGTGCGCGCGGCGCGTGGTCTTGTAGCGCACAAACTCGCTGTGTGCGGCCGCAAAGGGGCGTGGCGCCAGTTGCAGGCGCACTGGCACTGCCGTGGTCTGCAGCGCAAAGGCCTCGGCGCGTGCGCTGCCGTCCGCCGCCAGCAGCAGGCGCACCCGCCAGTCGCCATCGCGGTGTTGCAGGGCGGCAATCTGCAGCTCCTGGCGCACCGCATGGGCGTTGAACACAAAGCCAAAATGCGCGGCCGCCTCGCCCATTCGGCGCACATGCTGGTCAGCGTGCACGAACTTGCCGTGGTGCAAGCCCAGGGTTTCGAGCACCTCGAACGGAGCGCTGGCCCGCTCGACAAAGGCGCGCTTGTGGTGCCACTCGGCCCATTCGGCGCCCGCCTCGGCACCGGAGGTGATGCCGCTGCCAATGCCGCAGGTGGCTTTGGCAACGCTGGGGGAGGCCTCCGCACCGGCACCCGTACCCACGCCACGCAGCACCACGGTGCGGATGGGCACGTTGAAGGTGGCCGCCACCGGGTGCAGGCCGTCCGGCCCCGCAGAGCCGCCCGGCCGCACCACGCCCACCGCGCCGCAATAGACGCCGCGTGGCGCGGGCTCCAGCGCGCGGATCATCTGCATGGCGCGCACCTTGGGCGCCCCCGTGACGGAGCCACAAGGGAACAGCGCCGCAAACACATCCGTCAGCGTGGTGCCGGGCCGCGTGCGCGCCGTCACGTCCGAAGTCATCTGCCACACCGTGGGCAAGGCCTGCGTGGCAAACAGCGCAGGCACCTGCACACTGTGCGGCAGCGCAATGCGCGACATGTCGTTGCGCAGCAGGTCCACGATCATCACGTTCTCGGCACGCTCCTTGGGTGCCGTGCGCAGGTGCTCGGCCTGCTGCGCGTCTTGCTTAGGGGTGGCGCCGCGCGGGGCCGTGCCCTTCATGGGGCGGGCCAGCAGGGTGCCGCCTTCCGGCGCGTCCTGCCAGTCAAAAAACAGCTCGGGCGACACCGACAGCACCTGCTCGTCACCCGCCTGCAGGTAAGCGGCGTAGCCCCCGGGCTGGGCGCGCAGCAACGCAGCAAACAGCGCCTGCGGCGAACCCTGCAGCGTGCCGCGAAAGGGCGCGGTGTAGTTGACCTGGTACAGCTCACCCGCTGCGATGGCCTGCTGGATTTGCGCCAGCGCGGCGTCAAACGCCTCGCGTTCGGGGCTGTCGCTCCACACCACCTGCGCAGGGGCGGCGGCCGCCGCATCGTCGGCCGCGTCGTCGGCCCCGGGCTGGGGCGCGTCGTACACCGCAAACCAGGCCAGCGGGCCATCGGCCGCATGGGTCTGCAATGCGGCATCAAAGGCCGACGCGGCCTCGTAACGCACATGGCCCACGCACCAACGACCCTGCTGGGCGGCGGCGAACACGGCGTCGAGCACACTGCGTACCTCGTGCAGTGCGTGGGCCACCAGCACCTCGCGCGGTGCCTCGAACCGGTGGCGCAGGCGCGTGGCGCCCGCAGTCAGCGGCTGGGTGAAGTCAATGTGGCAACTATGGGTCAAAGCAGGCGGAGGCGCTAGTGGATCATGCGCCTTTAGCTATCAAAAAATGAGCATACATCAACACGTCGTGCGCACTCAGACAGCCCCCAGGTGGGGCAACAGTGCGCCGGTGGGCTGACCGTTCTTGAGCGCTGCCGTGAAGGCCAGCATGCGGTCAATCGGCTGGCGCGCACGCGGGATCAGTGCAGGGTCCACGTGCACAGCGTTCGCACCGGTCTCCAGCACCCGGGCCACATCGGCCAGGCCGTTCATCGCCATCCAGGGGCAGTGCGCGCAGCTCTTGCAGGTGGCGCTGTTGCCCGCCGTGGGCGCTTCGTAGAAGGTCTTGCCGGGGTTGAGCGTGCGCAGCTTGTGCATCATGCCGTTGTCGGTGGCCACGATGAACTCGGTGGCGTCCATCTCGCGCGCGGCCTTGAGGATGGCACTGGTGGAGCCCACGGCGTCGGCCAGGGCCACCACGTCGGCGGGGCTCTCGGGGTGGACCAGCACCTTGGCATGCGGGTGCTGCTGCTTGAGCAGCTCCAGCTCCAGCGCCTTGAACTCGTCGTGCACGATGCAGGCACCGTTCCAGAACACCATGTCTGCACCCGTCTCACGCTGGATGTAGGCGCCCAGGTGGCGGTCGGGCGCCCACAGGATCTTCTGGCCTGCGGCCTTGAGGGCGCTCACGATGTCGAGCGCACAGCTCGATGTCACCAGCCAGTCAGCGCGCGCCTTCACGGCTGCGCTGGTATTGGCGTAGACGACCACGGTGCGGTCGGGGTGCTGGTCGCAAAACGCGCTGAATTCGTCGATGGGGCAGCCCAGGTCCAGCGAGCAGGTGGCGTCCAGGTCGGGCATGAGCACGGTCTTTTCCGGGCTCAGGATCTTGGCCGTTTCGCCCATGAAGCGCACGCCACTCACCACCAAGGTCCGCGCGGCATGGTCACGGCCAAAGCGGGCCATTTCCAGCGAATCGCTCACCAGGCCGCCAGTTTCCTCGGCCAGGTCCTGCAGGTCCGGGTGCACGTAGTAGTGCGACACCATCACCGCATTTTTTTCCTTGAGCAGACGGCGGATCTTGTCTTTGAGCGCGGCGCGTTCTGCCTGCGACGGCTCGGGCGGCACGCGCGCCCAGGCGTGTTTGGTGGAACAGACGGCGCCCGATGTCGCCTCGTCGGGCTGCTCGTATTCGACGTCGATGCGGTTCAGGGTTGCGGTGCTCATGCCAGCTCCTGCAGGCGCATCGAAAAGTCGGTGGCCTTCACGTCTTTGGTCAGCGTGCCGATGGAGATGCGGTCCACGCCGGTCTCGGCCAGTTCGCGCAGGCCTTCGAGCGTGACACCGCCCGAGATTTCCAGAATCGCGCGGCCCGCATTGATGCGCACCGCCTCGCGCAGCATGGGCAGCGGCATGTTGTCCAGCAACACCATCTTGGCACCCGCATTCAGCGCCTCGGTCAGCTGCTCCAGGGTTTCGACTTCGATCTCGATGAAGGTCGCCTGCGCGGCCACGGCCTGTGCGGCGCGCAGCACCGCCGTCACGCCACCGGCGGCTGCAATGTGGTTCTCTTTGATCAACACCGCATCGTGCAGGCCAATGCGGTGGTTGGTGCCGCCACCCACGCGCACGGCGTACTTTTGCGCTAGGCGCAGGCCGGGAAGGGTCTTGCGCGTGTCCACGATCTGCGCGCGCGTGCCCGCCACCACATCCACATAGGTGCGGGTTTTGGTGGCGACGGCCGAGAGCAGCTGCAGAAAGTTGAGTGCGGTGCGCTCGGCGCTCAGCAGTGCGCGGGCCTGGCCTTCCAGCTCCAGCACCACCTGGTCGGGGGCGCAGCGCTGGCCTTCGGCCACATGCCAGGTGATCTGCACCGTGGGGCCGAGGGCGCGCAGCGCGGCTTCGGCCCAAGGGGCGCCGCAGATCACGGCTTCTTCACGCGCCAGGATGCGCGCGCGAGCACGGCGGGCGGGGTCGATCAGGCCGGCGGTGAGGTCACCAGTGCCCACGTCTTCGGCCAGGGCGCGGGCCACATCGGCCTGGGCCAGGGCATTTACATCGTTGTCTCTCATAGTGCTTTTCGCGGGGGGTGTCGCAGCTGTCATGGGCCGCGAGCATACCGGGAACGCAAAGGCCACTGTGCCAGCGCAGGCCCACCCTGCCCGCGCAGGAAACCAATAAGTACACCCAGTATTGGTCGCATAGACTCGCGGCAATTTTTTGGCCCCACCGCGCTCCATGACCGCCACCAGCCCTGTTTCTGCCACGCCCTACGGCACGCTGCCGCCTGCATCGCCCCTGCCCCAGCGCCGCCCTGTGAGCCTGCCGCGCCTGGCGCAGATGCGCGCAGCGGGCGAGAAGATCACCATGCTGACCGCCTACGACGCCACCTTTGCGGCCGTGGCCGATGCGGCGGGGGTGGAATGCATTTTGGTGGGTGACTCGCTGGGCATGGTGTGCCAGGGCCTGCCCAGCACGGTGGGAGTGACGCTGGACACCATGGCCTACCACACGGCCAGCGTGGCGCGCGGCCTGCATCGCGTGCAGGGCACCGCCTGGCTGGTGGCCGACCTGCCCTATGGCACCTACGCCGAAAGCCGCGAGCAGGCACTGCGCAGTGCCTGTGTGCTGATGCAGGCGGGGGCGCACATGGTCAAGCTCGAAGGTGGTGGCTGGACCGCGCCCACAGTGGAATTTCTGGTGCAGCGCGGCGTGCCGGTGTGTGCCCACCTGGGCCTCACGCCACAGACGGTGCACGCGCTGGGCGGCTACCGCGTGCAGGGCAAGACCGACGACGCCGCCCGCACCCTACGCAAAGAAGCGCATGAACTGCAGGACGCAGGCGCCGCCATGCTGGTGCTGGAGATGGTGCCCGCCGTGCTGGCCGCCGACCTGACAGCCGAGCTGCCGCACTGCCACACCATTGGCATCGGCGCGGGCAACGGCACGGCCGGGCAGGTGCTGGTGTTGCACGACATGCTGGGCATGAACCTCGGGAAGATGCCGAAGTTCGTCCACAACTTCATGCAGGACGCGGGCAGCGTGCGCGGCGCCATGGAGGCGTATGTGCAGGCCGTGAAACAAGGGCGTTTCCCGGACAACGCTGTACACGCCTGGTAAGCCCTTTTCCTTCCTTTCTCTGACCCCTCCGAACCCATGCTGATCGCCCGCTCCATTGCCGACCTGCGCCAGGCCCTGGCCCCCTACCGCCGCCCCGCCTTTGTGCCCACCATGGGCAACCTGCACGATGGGCACATTGCCTTGGTGCGCCAGGCCCAACCCCTGGGCGATGTGACCGTGGCCAGCATCTTTGTGAACCGCCTGCAGTTCTTGCCGCACGAGGACTTTGACAGCTACCCCCGCACCTGGGAGGCCGACTGTGCACAGCTGCAGGCCGCTGGTTGCGATGTGCTGTTTGCCCCGCGCGAGACGGACCTGTATCCCGAGCCCCAGACCTTCAAGGTGCACCCCGACCCGCAGCTCGCCGACATGCTGGAGGGGAACTTTCGCCCCGGCTTTTTTGTGGGCGTGAGCACGGTGGTGATGAAGCTGTTTGCCTGCGTGCTGGGCGCCACGGGCGGCACGGCCGTGTTTGGCAAGAAGGACTACCAGCAGCTCATGGTGATCCGCCACATGGTGCGGCAGTTTGCGCTGCCCATCGAGATCGTGGCGGGCGAGACCTGCCGGGCGGCCGATGGTCTGGCGCTGAGTTCGCGCAATGGCTACCTGGGCCTGGAAGAGCGGCAAGAGGCCGTGGCCCTGTCGCAAGCTTTGCAGCGGCTCGCGCAGCAGTGGCTGGGCACCGCCCCGAGCGACCGCAACCTGCTGGAGACATTGGCCCTGGACGCCCTGCGCGCACGCGGCTGGGCGCCTGACTACCTCACCGTGCGCCGCCGCGCCGACCTGTTGCCCGCCACAGCCAGCGATGCGGCGGGCACGCTGGTGGCACTGGGCGCCGCGCGGCTGGGCAGCACACGGCTGATTGACAACCTGGAGTTTTGATTAGCTACTAATTTCATAGCTATCAGCGCTTACCCATCGCGCGGCAGGGGCCAAAAAGGCCTCAGAACCCGGATCAAATCCACCCGTTGCGGCCCAGCCACTGCACCAGCAGGCGGGTCACCACCTCGGGCTGCTCCATGGTCAGCATGTGGCCGCTGTCGGGCAGCAGGTGGTGTTCGGCGCCGGGCACCAGCGCCGCAATCTCTGCAGAACATTCGGGCGGTGTGAGCTGGTCGGCCGCGCCACACACCACCAGCACGGGGCTGGCCACCTGCGGCAGATGCACCCGCGCATCGGGCCGATGGATCACGGCGCGGTTTTGGCGCACCAGGTGGTCGGGGCCCGCGTCCAGCACAAAGTCCAGGTAGGCCTGCACTAGGTCCGTGTTGGCGGCATTCACGGGGTGGAAGGCCAGGGCCACGTTGGGCTCGATGACCTCGCGCATGCGGCCCTGTTCAAACAGCTCGATGGCGCCCTCGCGCAGGGCGCGCATGTCGGGCGTCTCGGGCCGCGCGGTGGTGCCCAGCAGCGCCAGCCCTGCGACACGCTGCGGCGCCTGGCGCGCGGCCTCCATGGCGATCATGCCGCCCATCGACGCGCCCGCCAGCACCAGCGGCCCCGCGTGTTGTGCCAGCAGGCGTGCGGCAAAGTCTTCGATGCGGTGCAGGTTCACATCCTGGTGGGCGGTGGCGACCTCGGGGCGCAGCGCGGCGGGCAGCAGCGGCAGAACGCCGCGCCACATGCGTTCATCAGCGGCCAGGCCCGGCAGGAGCAGTAGTTGGGGGGAATGGGACATGGGTGAATCAGGGCATCACCAAGTTGGTGCGCGATAAGCCAAAGAGAGACAGCCCCAGCAGCGGGGCACGGACCGCACATTGTGAACAGCCGATGACCGCTTGTCACCGCCCCCGGAATAGTTGCCCGCGATGGCTCGGGACTTGCTAGCATGGCCTGCATATGCCCATCCACGCCGCGCTCCACCACGTCACGCATTACCAATACGACCGGCTGGTCGGCCTCGGGCCACAGACCATCCGATTGCGGCCCGCGCCCCACTGCCGCAGCAACGTCATTTCGTATTCGCTCAAGGTCGAGCCTGCACAGCACTTCATCAACTGGCAGCAGGACCCGTTTGCCAACTACCAGGCGCGGCTGGTCTTCCCCGAGAAGACGCGCGAGTTCAAGGTCACGGTGGACCTGGTGGTGGAGATGGCGGTGTACAACCCCTTCGACTTCTTCCTGGAGCCCGAGGCCGAGAACATCCCGTTCAAGTACAGCAGCGATGTGCAGCAGGAGCTGGCGCCCTACCTGGCCACCGACCCAATGACACCGCTGGTGCAGGCCTATCTGGACAAGGTGGACCGCAGCAAGCAGCGCACCATCGATTTCCTGGTCAAGCTCAACCAGCAGGTCTCGCAAGACATCCGCTACCTGATCCGCCTGGAGCCCGGCGTGCAGACACCCGAGGAAACGCTGCAAAAAGCCAGCGGCTCGTGCCGCGACTCGGGCTGGCTGCTGGTGCAGCTGCTACGCCACCTGGGGCTGGCGGCGCGGTTTGTGTCGGGCTACCTGATCCAGCTGACCCCCGACGTGAAGGCGCTCGATGGCCCCAGCGGCACCGACCACGACTTCACCGACCTGCACGCCTGGTGCGAGGTCTACCTGCCCGGCGCAGGCTGGATCGGCCTGGATGCCACCAGCGGCCTGATGGCGGGCGAGGGCCATATCCCGCTCGCTTGCACACCCCAGCCCTCGGGCGCCGCGCCGATTGAAGGCGGCGTGGACAAGGCCGAGGTGGAGTTCAGCCATGATATGCGCGTGACGCGCATCTTTGAATCGCCCCGCGTGACCAAGCCCTACACCGAAGACCAGTGGCAGGCTGTGCTGGCGCTGGGCGAGCAGGTGGACGCCGACCTGGTGGCGGGCGACGTGCGGCTGACGATGGGCGGCGAGCCCACCTTTGTGGCCGTAGACGACCGCGACGCGCCCGAGTGGAACACCGACGCGCTGGGCCCCACCAAACGCGGCCTTGCCACCGAACTCACGCACAAGCTGCGTGCCGAATATGGACAGGGCGGCTTTCTGCATTTTGGCCAGGGCAAGTGGTACCCGGGCGAGCAGCTGCCGCGCTGGGCGCTGTCGATCTGCTGGCGCGCCGACGGCCAGCCCGCGTGGCAGAACCCCGCGCTGTTCGCCGACGAGCGCAACCCCTCGCACTACACCAGCGCCGACGCCGAGCGTTTTGTGCGCCACCTCACGCGCAAGCTGGGCGTGACGGACCGCTACATCCAGCCCGGTTACGAAGACACCTTCTACTACCTGTGGCGCGAGCGGCGCCTGCCGGTCAACGTGGACCCGTTTGACGCGCGCCTGGACGATGAGCTGGAGCGCGCACGCCTGCGCCGCGTGTTCGAGCAAAGACTCGACAGCGTGGTGGGCTATGTGCTGCCGCTGCAGGCGGGTGTGGGCGCGGGCACGCTGGCGGGCAGCGTGTGGAGCACCGGGCCCTGGTTCTTCCGCGACGACCGCATGCTGCTCATCCCCGGCGATTCGCCCATGGGTTACCGCCTGCCGCTGGACGCCCTGCCCTGGGTGAAGGCCTCAGACACCGAGCACCTGATCCCGCAAGACCCGACCGCACCCCAAGGCCCGCTGCCCGCTGCAATCGCGCTGCGGGCGCGGTATTCCATTCCAGCGGGCCCGGTCACCGGCGACCGCGACCTGGCCTACCTTGCGGGTGCCACCGCGCCGGGCGAGGCACGCCGCATGACGCAAGGCACCGCAGGTGGCGACCACGCACGCCAGGCCGGACAACCTGACCCGCATGCGGGTACGCAGCCGCCGGGCAAATTCCAGTCGGCCGCAGGCCTGTCGCGCACCGCCTTGTGTGTGGAGGTGCGCGACCCGCGCCGCGCCAGCGGCCCCAAGGCCGAGAAGGTGGGCGAGAAGTACGGCGTTTTGTACGTGTTCATGCCGCCGCTGGCGCGCCTGGACGACTACCTGGACCTGCTGGCCGCCATCGAGGCCACGGCCGAAGAACTGGGCATGAAGATCGTGCTGGAAGGCTACCCGCCGCCGCGCGACGCGCGCCTGAAGGTGCTGGCGGTGACGCCCGACCCGGGTGTGATCGAGGTGAACATCCACCCCGCCAGCCACTGGAAGGAACTGGTGCAGCACACCGAGTTTCTGTACCAGGCCGCGTGGGAGACGCGCCTGTCGGCCGAGAAGTTCATGACCGATGGTCGCCACACGGGCACCGGGGGCGGCAACCACTTTGTGATGGGCGGTGCTACCCCGGGGGACTCGCCGTTCTTGCGCAAGCCCGAGCTGCTGGCCAGCCTGCTGCTGTACTGGCACAACCACCCGAGCCTGAGCTACCTATTCAGCGGCCTGTTCATCGGCCCCACCAGCCAGTCGCCGCGTGTGGACGAGGCCCGCAACGACCAGCTCTACGAACTGGAAATCGCCCTGCGCGAGATCGAGGCCAACCGCGCGATCTATGGCCAGGACATGCCGCCCTGGCTGGTGGACCGCACGCTGCGCAACATCCTGGTGGACGTGACCGGCAACACACACCGCAGCGAATTCAGCATCGACAAGATGTTCTCGCCCGACAGCAGCACCGGCCGCCTGGGCCTCTTGGAGCTGCGCGCCTTTGAGATGCCGCCCCATGCCCACATGAGCGTGGTGCAGCAGTTGCTGCTGCGCGCCTTGATCGCCCGCTTCTGGAAGGCGCCCTACCGCGCCCCCGCCGCCCGCTGGGGCACTGAGTTGCACGACCGCTGGATGCTGCCCACCTTCATCCAGCAGGACATGCACGACGTGGTGGCCGAGATGAACGCCGCAGGCTACGCGTTCGACCCCGCCTGGTTTGCGCCGCAGTTCGAGTTCCGCTTCCCCATGGTCGGCACTGTCCAATCGATGGGCGTGGAGCTGACCCTGCGCAACGCGCTGGAGCCCTGGCATGTGATGGGCGAGGAAGGCTCTGCCGGTGGCACGGTGCGCTACGTGGACTCGTCGCTGGAGCGCATCGAGGTGCGCGTGACGGGCATGAACGAAAGCCGCCATGTGGTCACCGTCAACGGCCAACCGCTGCCGCTGCAGAGCACGGGCACGACCGGCGAATTTGTGGCAGGCGTGCGCTACAAGGCCTGGAACCCGCCTTCGGCCCTGCACCCGACCATTGGCGCGCATGCGCCGCTCACGTTCGACATCATAGACACCTGGATGAACCGCTCGCTGGGCGGCTGCCAGTACCACGTGGCGCACCCGGGCGGGCGCAACTACGACACCTTCCCGGTCAACGCCTACGAGGCCGAAAGCCGCCGCCTGGCGCGCTTCTCGCGCATGGGCCACACGCCGGGGCGGCTGGCTGTGCCGCCTGCGACGATTGAGCTGCCGGGCAGCCGGGAGTTTCCGTTCACGCTGGATCTGCGGCGCAAGATGCGGCCGTAGGAAAGCCCCCCTGAGTCGCTGCGCGCCTTCCCCCAAGGGGGACGACGCCAGTGGCCTGGCAAAGCCAGTTCCACGGCGTCCACGGGTCGGGGCCGCGCTGGCTTTGCAGGCTGTGGGTAACCCGCAGAGTGCCGGAGACCAAATGCCCGAAAATCGAGCGCAGTGAACCATCTTAACGACAGCCTTCCCCCTCCCGACCCTTCCGACAGCGCGGCCCAATGGGCGGCTGCGCTGGCGCCTGCTGCGGCGGCCGGGCATTTTGACGAGTTGCGGGGTGCCCGTGTGCCGGACGACTCCAGCACGGCCACCGCAGCATCAGCTCCTAAATCAATAGCAACCAACCCAAATATCACTAGCGCCTGGGCCCAATTCTTTGATCAATTAGGTCCAGAAGGTTTTCAGGATCTGGACCGGCGCATGCAGAGCCTGCAGCGGCAGGTGCGCGACAACGGCATCACCTACAACGTCTATGCCGACGCCGACGGCCCGCAGCGGCCCTGGTCGGTGGACCTGTTCCCGCTGATCCTCTCGCAGGGCGACTGGGCGCACATCGAGCGCGGCGTGTTGCAGCGCGCGCGCCTGCTCAACCGCGTGATGGCTGACGTGTATGGCCCGCAGGAGCTGCTGCGCAGCGGCCTGCTGCCAAGCGCCCTGGTGCAGGGGCACCCGGGCTACCTGCGCGCCATGCATGGCGTGCAGCCCGTGGGCGGCACCCATTTGCACATCGCAGCGTTCGACATGGCGCGCGATGCGCAGGGCGACTGGTGGGTGGTCACACAACGCACGCAAGCGCCCTCGGGCCTGGGGTATTTGCTGGAGAACCGGCTGCTCATCTCGCGCCTGTTCCCCGAGGCGTTCAGCCAGATGCATGTGCAGCGCCTGGCCGCCACCTACCGCGCGTTGCTCGACGGGCTGCGGCAGATGAGCCCTGCGGGGGCGGATGCGCGCATCGTGCTGCTCACGCCCGGCCCGTACAACGAAACCTACTTTGAGCACGCCTACCTGGCGCGCTATCTGGGCCTCACGCTGGTGGAGGGCAACGACCTCACGGTGCGCGATGCACGCCTGTACCTCAAGACACTGCACGGCCTGCAGCCGGTGCATGGCATATTGAAGCGCCTGGACGACGAGTTTCTGGACCCGCTGGAGCTGCGCAGCGACTCGCGCCTGGGCGTGCCCGGCTTGCTACAGGCCATCCGCGCGGGCAACGTGCTGGTGGCCAATGCGCCGGGCTCGGCGTTTCTCGAATCATCGGCGCTGCTGGGCTTCATGCCCGCGCTGTCACGCCACCTGCTGGGCGAAGAGCTGGCCCTGCCGTCGCTGCCCACCTGGTGGTGTGGCGAGCGCTCGGCCATGCAGGCGGTGCTGCCGCAGCTCGCGCACAGCGTGATCCGCCCCACCTGGCCCATGGCGCAGCGCGTGCCCGTGCTGGGCGGCGCGCTGTCGGCGCAAGACCTGATGCAGTGGTCTGCGCGCATCGAAGCGCAGGGCGATGAATACACCGTGCAGGCCCACCTGCCGCTGTCGCAAATGCCCACTTGGCGCACGAAGGACACGGAGGATGCCGCGCCGAATAGCAGCCCCATCGCCCCCCGCTCGGTGATGCTGCGCGTGTTTGCAGTGTGTGATGGCCCGGGCTCCTGGCGCGTGTTGCCGGGCGGGCTGGCCCGCCTGGCCCAAGGCGACAGCGGCATCACGTCCATGCAGCGCGGCGGCAGCAGCGCCGATGTGTGGGTGCAAACCGATGACCCCGTGGACACCACCACGCTGCTGGCCCACAACCAGGCCGCGCCCGCCGTGGTGCAGCGCAGCCGCCAGGTGACCAGCCGCGCGGCCGAAAACCTGTTCTGGCTGGGCCGCTACACCGAGCGCACCGAGAACGTCACGCGCCTGGCGCGCATCACGCTGCAATGCCTGAACGGCGAGGACCAGACCTCGCAGCCGCTGCTGGCTTGGCTGAGCGCCATGGGCGTGAGCCAGGGGCTGGTGCTGCCCACGGTGCCGGCGGCAGGGCAAGCACGGCGCGTGTTCGAGCGCTCGCTGATCGCCGGGCTGACGCAACCCGCGCAGGTGACCAGCGTGGGCTTCAACCTGCGCGGCATTCTGGGCGCCGCATCGGCCGTGCGCGACCGCCTGTCGCAAGAGCACTGGAACCTCATCGTGCGGGCCGAAGCGGAATTTTTTGCGCCCCGCACCGGGGCCGAAGACGACGGCGACTATTCGCCACTGGATGCGCTGCGCCAGCTGGAAGTGCTGAGCGGCCACACCGCCGCCATGACCGGCCAGCAGACCGACCGCATGACCCGCGACGACGGCTGGCGCCTGCTGTCCATCGGCCGCCATCTGGAGCGCCTGGGCTTTCTGGCCTCGGCACTGGAAAGCGGCCTGCAGACCGGCGCCGTGCACGATGAGGGCGGCTTCGAGGCCATGGTGGCGCTGTTTGACAGCACCATCACCTTCCACGCGCAGTACCAGCAGCGGCGCGACATGCCCGCCCTGCTGGACCTGCTGGTGATCGACCGCGACAACCCCCGCTCGCTGGCCTGGGTCGCGCAGACGCTGCGCGGGCGCATTGCCAAGATCGAAGCGGCCGCGGGCACGCCCGGCGAATCCGCCGCCACGGGCATCCCTGAGGCGGCCGACCTGTCGCTGGTGGCGCTGTGCGCACAGGATGCCGAGGGGCGCCATGCCGCGCTGGAAGAGTATCTGGGCCGGTGTGTGCGGGGTGTGATGGGCTTGTCGGATGTGCTGGCCACGCGCTACTTCACCCACTCCATCGATGCGTTGCGGCACAGCGTAGGAGCTTGACCATGAAGCTGCGCGTCATCCACGAAACGGTGTACCACTACACCCCCACGGTGCAGAACGCCCAGCACATGGCCCATCTGCGCCCGCGCACCGGCATGGTGCAGCGAGTGCTAACCCACAGCCTGCAGGTGGACCCCGCCCCAACCCAGTGCAACATGGTGCAGGACGTGTTTGGCAACACCCGCACGTTCTTCAGCCTGCCCTTCACCCACGAGCAACTGCGGGTACGCGCCGAAAGCCTGCTGGAGACCCGACCCGTGCCCGCCGCACCGCCCGGCGAGCCATGGGAGGCCGTGCGCGAGCGCCTGAGCTACCGGCGCGGCCAGCCCTACCACGCGGCCACCGAGTTCAGCTTTGCCTCGCCCTATATCCCCCGGCACGCCGACTTTGCGGCCTATGCCGCCAAGAGCTTTGCGCCAGGCCGCCCGCTGATGCAGGCCGCCAGCCACCTGATGTCGCGCATCCATGCCGACTTTGCCTACACCGCCAACGCCACCGATGCGGGTACGCCCGCGCTCGAATCGCTGCGGCTGCGCCGGGGCGTGTGCCAGGACTTTGCCCACGTGATGATTGGCTGCCTGCGCAGCCTGGGCCTGGCAGCCCGCTATGTGAGCGGCTACCTGCTGACCGAGCCCCCGCCCGGACAGCCCCGGCTGGTGGGCGCCGATGCCTCGCACGCCTGGGTGTCGGTGTGGTCGCCTTCAGCGGATGGTGGAGACAGCGCGCAGGACGAGAACGCCTGGTTTGACCTGGACCCCACCAACGACCGGCCGGCGGGCGAGGACTATGTGACGCTAGCCATCGGCCGCGATTTTTCGGATGTGTCGCCGCTGCGCGGTGTGATCCACGGCGGCGACCACCATGTGCTGCAGGTGGGGGTGACGGTGGAGCCGGTGCCCGAAGCCGCGGCCACTAGTGCTGCGGCCGCTGCACTGACTGCGTCAGACGCACCCCTCACACCGCCGCAGGCACCAGGAAGTCCCGGCTGATCCGCGCCCCCAGGTCGTTCACCCGCTCCAGGAACTGGGTGAGGTAGGCGTGCAGGCCATGGGTCAGGATTTCATCGATGCGCGCGAACCTGAGGTGCGCCAGCAGCCGCCCCGCGTGCCGCTGGGTCTCGGCCGACTGGCCGCTGGCCAGCATGTCGAGGTTGCCCAGCACCTCCTTCATGCAGGCGTGCAGCGAGCGGGGCATGTCGGCCCGCAGGATCAGCAGCTCGGCCACACGCTCGGGGGTGATCACATCGCGGTACACCTTGCGGTAGGTCTCGAAGCCCGACACGCTGAGCAAGATGGCGCTCCAGTGATAGAAGTCATAGTCTTGGTCCTGCGCCGCGGCCGCGCCCCTGAAGTCGCTTTGCACCGCGTGGAACTTCACGTCCAGCAGCCGCGCTGTGTTGTCGGCCCGCTCCAGAAACGTGCCCAGCCGCATGAAGTGCAGCGCCTCGTCCTGCAGCAGGGTGCCCACCGTCACCCCGCGCGACAGGTGCGAGCGGAACTTCACCCATTCGAAGAACCGTGCAGGGTCCTGCTCCAACGCACCGCTCGCAATCAGGCGGTTCACTTCAAGCCAGGTCTGGTTCTGGATCTCCCAGGCCTCGGTGTTGAGCGCCCCGCGCACCGCCCGCGCGTTCTCGCGCGCGGCCTGCAGGCAGGCCACGATGGACGAAGGGTTGCTCGGGTCCTTGACCATGAAGTCGAGCACCTTGACGGGCGTCACCTCGCCATGCTGGGCGGTGTAGGCGGGTAGCAGCTCGCTGATGGACAGCAAGCCCTGCCAGCCGAGGGTGGCGACCTCGGTCGATTGGGGCAGCAACGCGCTCTGGTAATTGACGTCCAGCATCCGGGCGGTGTTCTCTGCCCTTTCGGTGTAACGGGCCATCCAGAACAAATGATCGGCGGTGCGGCTTAGCATGTGATCTCCTTCTTGGACGAGGGCAGAGAACCCCGAGCGTGTTGCACACGCTTGCCGTATTTTTTCGAAAGCCCCGCTGCGCAGGGCTTTTCTGCCCGCTCGGTGTAACGGGCCATCCAGAACAAATGATCGGCGGTGCGGCTTAGCATGGTCATTCCCTCCCTTGGCGTTGTGTTTGCATGGGCAGCGGCGAGGCCTGCGCTGCCGCAGGCTGGTCGCCCAGCACCCAGGTGTCTTTGGTGCCCCCGCCCTGTGATGAATTGACCACCAGCGACCCCTCCTTAAGGGCCACGCGCGTCAGGCCGCCCGCCACCATCTGCACCTTCTGGCCGCTGAGCACAAAGGGCCGCAGGTCGATGTGGCGGGGAGCAATGCCGCTGTCCACATAGGTAGGGCAGCTGGAGAGGCTCAGCGTGGGCTGGGCGATGTAGCCGTCGGGCTTGGCGATGACTGCTGCGCGGAAAGCGTCGATCTCGGCCCGGGTGGCTGCGGGGCCAATCAGCATGCCGTAGCCGCCCGCGCCGTGCACCTCCTTCACCACCAGTTCGTGCAGATGGTCCAGCACGTACCGCAGGTCGTCCGACTTGCGGCACATCCAGGTGGGGACGTTCTGCAGGATGGGCTCCTCTCCCAGGTAGAAGCGGATCATGTCCGGCACGTAGGGGTAGATGGACTTGTCGTCGGCCACGCCCGTGCCTACGGCGTTGCAGATGGCGACATTGCCCGCCCGGTAGGCGGACATGAGCCCCGCACAACCCAGGGTGGAGGTGGGGCGGAAGACATCGGGATCGAGGAAGTCGTCATCCACCCGGCGGTAGATCACGTCCACCCTCTGCAGCCCGCATGTGGTGCGCATGTACACAAACTGGTCCTTGACCACGAGGTCCTGCCCCTCGACCAGCTCCACGCCCATCTGCTGCGCGAGGAAGGCGTGCTCGAAGTAAGCGCTGTTGTACATGCCCGGCGTCAGCACCACCACGGTCGGGTTGGCCGCGCCGGCCGGGGCGCTGGCGCGCAGGGTGTCCAGCAACAGGTCCGGGTAGTGCGCCACCGGTGACACCTGGTGCTGTGCGAACAGTTCGGGGAACAGCCGCATCATCATCTTGCGGTCTTCGAGCATGTAGCTCACGCCGCTGGGCACGCGCAGGTTGTCTTCCAGCACGTAGTACACGCCCTCGCCCGACGCATCCGGCGCACGCACGATGTCGATTCCGCTGATGTGGGAGTAGATGTCGAGCGGCACATGAACGCCGACCATCTCGGGCCGGAACTGGGCGTTGCGCAGGATTTGCTCGGCGGGCACGATGCCGGCGCGCAGGATGTCCTGGCCGTGGTAGACGTCGTGAATGAAGCGGTTGAGCGCCGTGACCCGCTGCACCAGGCCGCGCTGCATGTGCGCCCATTCCTGCTGCGGGATGATGCGGGGGATCAGGTCAAAGGGGATAAGCCGCTCGGTGCCCGCGCCGTCCTCGTCCTTGGCGCCATACACGGCAAAGGTAATGCCCACGCGCCGGAAGATGACCTCGGCCTCGGCGCGGCGCGCCTGCATGGACTCGGCGCTCTGGCGCGCCAGCCATTGCGCAAACCGCGCATAGTGGGGCCGAACATCGCTGCCCGCCCAGCCTGCCGCACCGTCCAGGCCGGCCAGGGGCAGCCGGGTAACCATCTCGTCGAACTTCTGCATGAGAGCCAATCTCCTGCAAGCCCTCAAGCAAGTTCCAGGCCGTTTTCAAGCCCAGCGGACGGCATGGCCGCCAAATTTCAGCCAAACCACCTGCTAGCGCCGGTCCTTATTGACTGTTTTGCTATTCTTTTTGATGCCTTGATTGGCAGCAGGTGGAGCTAGCGGAACGGGGGCCGAAGCGGCCACAGGGGCCGGCCGCAAGGCGGCTTCGCGCACCATGTCGTGCACAAAGCGCAGTTTGGCCAGCACCGCGCTCGCCAGCGCAAACGGGTAGGCATCGGGCTGCCCCAGGCTGCGTGTGAGGCTGTTGAGCAGCAGCGTCAGCGGCACCAGGTGCTGCACCATGGACTGAAAGTCGGGCGCCGGACTGGCAAATGGGTCGATGGCGCTGCTGCGCTGCGGGCCGTAAATCCCGGGCACGGTGACCTCGGTGGCATAGCTGGCCGAGGTTTCCAGCAGGTCGATCATGTGCAGGTAGTGCGCCCAGGTTTCGGCCCAGTCTTCCCAGGGGTGGGCAGCGGCGTAGGCGCTCACATGGTGGTCGGCCCAGTCGTTGCCCTCATTGCCCTTGGCATAGTGGGCCTCCAGGGCCGCTGCATAGTCCTGGCGCTCGTCACCAAACATCTGGCGAAAGTCATCCAGCCGCCCGCCATCGCGCACCAGCTGGTCCCAGTAGAAGTGGCCGGACTCGTGGCGCAGGTGGCCAATCAGCGTGCGGTAGGGCTCACCCAGCGCGATGCGGCGGCGCGCGCGCTCATCGTCATCAGCCTCGGCCACGTTGAGGGTGATGGTGCCGTTGTTGTGACCCGTCAGCACGGGCGGGCCGCCCGGCACTTCGGCCAAAAATTCAAACACCGGGCTCGTGCCGCCGGGCGCGGGCTCCAGCCCCAGGCGGGCCAGGCTGTAGAACAGCCGCCGCTTGGCGGCTTCGATCTGCATCCAGCGACCCATGTTCGCAGGCTCGGACAGGTCGGGCATCACGCGGGTCTGGCGGCACGACACACACAGCTCTGTGAAATCGTGGACAGGTATCGCAAAGTTGCAGGCTTGGTGTTCCGTGTGGTTGCGGCACATGCGGTACAGGCGCCCGCTGGAATGAGCGCCGCCCTGCCTGCCCCGGCGGCGCCACAGTTCGGCACCGTCCTGCGGTGCAGGGGTCAGCGCGGCGATGGTCAGCACATCGGGCAAAAACGCCAGCGTACTGCCGCAATGCAGGCACTGCACGCTGTCAAAAAACACCAGATGACCGCAGTGGTCGCAATTGAATACCCGCATGGTGTGGAGCTTATACCCCGTGGGTCGGGGCAATGAGAGTGAACGAAGCGCAGGCTCTCCCGACACAGCGCCGGAGGAGCCCACAAAAAAACAGGCTCCGGGATATGCCCGGAGCCTGCTTCAGGGGGTAACGCCATCGGGCGTGAGCGTTAGGCACATGCGCGTGGCGCAAGCCCCATCCGGTCAAGGACGCACAACGATGCTGTTGCGCACTTCGCGCACGTGCTTGGTATTGCGCGCAATGTTTTCAGCCTGGTTCTTTTCGGTCTGCGACTTGGCAAAGCCCGACAGCTGCACCGTGCCGTTCAGCGTTTCCACGCTGATGGAGGTGGCTGACACGTTCTTGTCTTCGGCCATCTTGGCCTTCACGGCAGCGGTGATGCCAGCGTCATCCACATATGAACCCACAGTCTGCTGTTCGCGAGCCACCGAGCAGCCTGTGGCCGTAACGATGGTGATGCCAGCAACTGCGGCGAAAGCGAGGGCACGTGCGTATTTCATGGTGTTTTCCTTGTTCAAGAATGGTTGGGAACGCGGGTGCTGGGACATATTCAATCCACCGGTCTGTTGCACCCTCCGCGACCGGCGGACTGTGGGAAAAGGGCTAAAAAATCAGAGCTGGCAGGGCACCGGCGGACGAACGCCGGCATCACCCACTTTCAACGCTCAGTATGCATCGCGGCGGCGCGACATCCACATCGCCACGGTGGCCAGCAGGGCACCCGATGCGGCGGCGATCAACAGCGACTTGCCGGGCTGCTCAGCCACGTACTTGCTGGTGGCTTCTGCGGCCTGCTGCATCTGGCGGCGTGCACGCGCGCTGGTCTCGGCGCAGTAGTCAATGCTGCGGGCAGCCAGGTCCTGGGCACGGGCGGCCAGGTCGTCAATGGCGGGGTCGGCCTGGCGGCGCAGGGCACGCACACGTTCTTCGGCCTTGTCGAGCGACTGGTCTGCGGCAGCACGCGTGGTCTGCACAGCCTCTTGGGCGCTTTGCAGCACGTCATCGGTGAGGTTGCGAACGCCAGTCGTCACTTTGTCGGTTGCTGTCTGAAGGCTCATCAAAAAACTCCTTGGGATATGCAAAAGGGGAATGCGCGAGGGGCTGGGGCGAAGGCCGGGCCGTCAGGCCAGGCTTACCCCTTTTTGAGCAGACCCAGCACGAAGGTGACCACGGCCATGATCACGAACACAAAGAACAGAATCTTTGCGATGCCCACGGCGCCGGCAGCAATACCGCCAAAACCGAAGAGGGCTGCAATCAGCGCGATCACCAGAAAAACAACTGCGTAGTGCAACATTTCCATCTCCTTATGGGTGGCCGGCTTGCCGGCAGATCGGGTGGCGCCAAAACCTCAGCGCCTGGGGTCAACTGTAGGTATCGCCCGCAGCCCTGAATGCCGGTGTGCGGCGCGCCCCCGTGTCGGCGGCGCAGTGGGGGTGGTGTAGGACGGCACGCACGGGCAGATACCGACGGCTACGCCGCGCAGGGCGGTGCTACGGCCCAGGTGCAGCGCCCCGTGCCCGTGATGGCCGTACCCGGTTAGCCGTGCATCGCGGCGAGAGGGGAAGAAGGGGGATGGGAAAAGCCGTAGGCCTGGGCTTCAGGCGTCATGCGCAGCGGCGTCGCGGCGTGTATCTGAGGCAGTGCGCGGCAGTGGCAAAACGGCCGACAACAAAGTGCCATTGCCCGGCCGCGAGGTGAGCGTGAGGCGCCCGCCCGCCGCCTCAACCCGGTGGCGCATGCCGGCCAGGCCGTGCGAGGTGGGGCGCACGCTGCCGGGGTCAAAACCCACGCCATCGTCGCGCACCTGCACCGCCACATGCGTGGGGTAGCCGTGCACCGACACCAGCACCTTGCTGGCCTTGGCGTACTTGCCGATGTTGGTCAGTGCCTCCTGCACCATGCGGTACACCGTGAGCTGCGCTGCATCGGGCAATTGCACCGGCTCCAGGCTGGTCTCGACGTCGATGCCTGCGCGCTCGGCGTATTCGCGCGTCAGGATCTCCAGTGCGGCCGTGAGCCCCAGGTTCGACAGGGACGAAGGCCGCAGGTCTTCGATGATGCGGCGCTTGAGCGCAATGCCGCTGTTGAGCGTCTCCGTAAGGTGCTTGAGCCGCTCCGACACATCGGGGGCAGTGGCGTCGATCTTTGACTTGAGGCGCGCCACATCCAGCTTGGCGGCCGTCAGCAGCGCGCCGAGTTCGTCATGCAGCTCTCGCGCCAGATGGCCGCGCTCTTCTTCGCGTACCTGTTGCAAGTGGTTGGCCAGCTCAGACAACGTCGCGGTGCGATCGCGCACGAGGCCCTCCAGGCGGTCGCGCTCGCGCTCCAGCACCTCTTGCTCGCGCAGGTTCACCGTTTGCACGGCCTGCGTCTGGCGCAGGTACATGTAAAAGGCCAGCAGGCCGATGGCAGTGACTGTGGCAATGCCGATGCGCGACAGCATCAGCGACTGCTCGATCTGCTCGCGGCCTTGCTGCAGGCGCTTGTCGCTGCGGGCGATGAGCTCTTGCGCATGTTGGCGGATCGCCTCCATGTGTTCCTTGCCCACATCGGTGTTGAGGATGAACTTCCACGCGTCTTCGTTGCCCTGGCGGCGCAGGCGCAGGCTCAGTTCCATCTCGGCCAGCTTGCGCGATATCTGCCGCGACAACAGCGCAAACTCCTGCATGTCTTCCGGCGAGGCCATGAACTGCATGCGCAGGCTGTCGAGATTGGTCTGCACGGTGGCCACGGCCTTGTCGTAGGGCTCCAGGTAGGTTTCATTGCCCGTGAGCAGATAGCCGCGCTGGCCGGTTTCTGCGTCCAGCATGCTCTGCAACAGCTTGTTCACATCAGACCGTGTGGTGAGCCCCTGGGCCAATTGCTCCACCGCATCTTGCGAACGCATGTGCCCCGTTTCATTGATGCCCACCAGCACCATGGCCGCCAGCAGCGCCATGGGCAGGCTCAAGGCCATCTGTCGGACTTTTGGTAACCAACGCCGGGTGTTTTCTTGGAGATTCATACGCTTATTCTGGATAATGACTGACTACCGTTTTGACGCCCCTGCCGTGCCATGACACGATGGGGCATCTGGACTTCAACACACACCGGCAGTCTGTGGCTGCCGCCTCGAAAGAAGCATCAATGATCAAGATCGGCATTGTGGATGACCATGCGATTGTTCGTTCCGGGCTCAAGCAGTTCCTGTCCGAGCATGTGGACCTTCGGGTCGAGGGCGAAGCCGCCAACGGCCGTGAGGCCATCGACCTGGTGCGCAACAAGGAAATCGATGTACTGCTGATGGACCTGTCGATGCCCGGCCAAAGCGGGCTGGATGCCCTGGCCATGCTGCGCGCCAAGGCGCCTGACATGGGCATCCTGATCCTGAGCGGGTACCCCGAAGAACACTATGCGATCAACCTGATCCGCCAGGGCGCGAGCGGCTACCTGAACAAGGAGTGCGAGCCGTCGGAAATTGTGGAAGCCATCCGCACCATCGCGCTGGGCCGCCGTTACCTGACGCCTGCCGTTGCCGAGCTGCTTGCGCAGCAACTCAACCGCAAGGACGACGCGCCGCCGCATGAGCAGCTGTCGGAGCGCGAGTTTCAGGTGTTTCTCAAGCTGGCCAAGGGAGAGACGGCGGGTGACATTGCCAAGTCGCTGTCGCTGAGTGTGAAGACTGTCAGCACCTACCGCACACGCCTGATGGAAAAAATGAGCCTGTCGTCCAACAGCGACCTGACCTACTACGCGCTCAAGAATCGCCTGATCGACTGACATCGTCTCGCCTGCCTGCGCCCTGCTGCCTCGCAGGGCCCGGGCAAGGTCACCTGCCGCACTCCAAAAAAGAGAAGAAAAGCAAACACCGCGACCACCGCATGCACCTACGCACGCGGCAGCGGGTGGTGTCACTGGGCCGCGCCTGATGACGCAGCTGGCGCTCCGCCGCTGCTGGTGGCGCCCATGGTGTGCGACAGGCTGCTGTGTTGCACACAATAGTCCACCAGGGCATCGATCTCGTTGGACTTGTCGAACACCGCATCCACACCCAGTTGCGCACAGCGCATGCGCACATCCGGCGTGGCGTAGTTGCTGAGCACGACCATCTTCTGCCCGGGCCGGCGCGTACGGCAAGCCGCCAGCACACCCAGCCCGCTGCCTTGCCGCAAGAACAGATCGACGATGGCCAAGTCCCATTCCTCGGGGTGGGTGGACAACCAGTTCGTGCCCTCGTCTTCCGTTTCTGCCACGCCCACTGCTTCCACAGACGCCAACTCCTCCAGAGTCCCGATCAGGTTCTCTCGGATGGTGGCGTTGTCTTCAACAATGTAGGTGCGCAGTTTCACGGGCGGGTCCATCTGTACGGACAGCGCAGATCACGCTGTCCTAGCCTTGAATTTAAGGCTTCTGTCCGCCGGATTCTGCCAGCCACAGCACGCTGGCCATGTAGGAAGAGTCCTACCGCGCAACACATACCGGACAGTCGGCATGGCGCTGCACCCGCATGGTGTTCCACTCCATGGCCCGGCCATCCAGCATGAGCAGCCGACCCGCCAGCGACTGCCCCACCCCCGCAATGAGCTTGAGCGCTTCGGCCGCCTGCATCGCACCCACGACACCCACCAGCGGTGCAAACACCCCCATCGTGGAGCAGCGGACTTCCTCAAACTCCGCGTCGGGCGGGAAGATGCAGGCATAACAAGGCGACTGCGCATCGCGCGGGTCCACCACCGTGATCTGCCCGTCAAACTGGATCACAGCCCCTGCCACCAAAGGCTTGTGATGGCGCACACACGCCGCATTGACTGCCTGGCGGGTCGCGTAGTTGTCGCTGCAGTCGAGCACCACGGTGGCATCACGCACCAGGCTGTCCAAAGCTGCAGCATCCACCCGGGCCTGCAGGGCGGTGACCTGCACCTCGGGGTTGATGTCGGCCATGGCCAGCGCTGCCGACTGGACCTTGGGAGTGCCCACACGGGCTGTGGTGTGCGCGATCTGGCGCTGCAGGTTGGTCAGGTCCACCACATCGTCATCAACGAGGGTAATGCGCCCCACACCAGCGGATGCCAAATACAGCGCAGCGGGCGACCCCAATCCGCCAGCGCCGATGATGAGCGCATGGGCTGCCAGCACCCGCTCCTGCCCTTCGATGCCGACCTCGTCGAGCAGGATGTGGCGGGAATAGCGCAGGAGCTGGTCGTCGGTCATGGGAAGGCTGGCCTGCAGCGGCCAAAAAATCAACGGTGAAACAGGCGGACATGAAAAAGGCTGGATTCCTCGCGAAATCCAGCCCGGGTTCAGAGCGCGAAGGGCTCAATTCTCTTTCTTTTCTTCCTTGCGTTCGGTCAACGTCTTGCTGACCAGCACAGGACGGCCCTTGAGTTGGTTGAGGGCCTGCACCAACTGGAAGTCCTTGTCGGAGCCAAACTCGGGCACCTTGCGGTCGGCCGCAGGCTTCTTGGCCTCTTCTTCCATGCGCTTGCGGGCTTCCTCACGGGCCTTTTCACGGGCTTCGTCCTTCTTCTCTTCACCCTGGCCGCTGTTCAAGTGCTTGTCCAGATCTGCCTCGCGCATGCGCAAGGCGGCAAAGATGTTGCCCTCTTCCGACTCGTCAATCATCACGTCGGGCACGATGCCCTTGGCCTGGATCGACTTGCCGCTGGGGGTGTAGTAGCGGGCAGTGGTCAGCTTGATGCCCGTGTCAGGGCCCAGCGGCCGCACGGTCTGCACCGAGCCCTTGCCAAAAGTCTGGCTGCCCATGATGGTGGCGCGCTTGTGGTCCTGCAATGCGCCCGCCACGATCTCACTGGCGGAGGCCGAGCCCTCGTTGACCAGCACCACCAGCGGCACCGACTTGAGGGACGCTGGCAGGCGCTTGAGCGGATCACCGCCGCCCCGGCGCTGGTAATAGTCGGGCGCGGCTTTGTAGGTGGCCTTGCTGTCGGCCAGCTGGCCGTTGGTGGTCACCACCGTCACGTTCTCGGGCAAGAAAGCCGCAGAGATGGCCACGGCTGCATCCAGCAGGCCGCCCGGGTCGTTGCGCAGGTCCAGCACCAGGCCCTTGAGATTGGGCTCCTGCTTGTAAACCTCTTCCACCTTGCGCACAAAGTCATCCACCGTGCGTTCCTGGAATTGAGACAGGCGAATCCAGGCGTAGCCCGGCTCGATCACCTTGCCCTTGACGGACTGGGTCTTGATCTCTTCCCGGGTGATGGTGACAGGGAACGTGCGGTTCTCGTCCTTGCGGAAGATGGTGAGCGTGACCTTGGTGCTGGGCTCGCCGCGCATGCGCTTGACGGCGTCATTCAGCGCCAGGCCTTTGACAGCGGTTTCATCGATCTTGGTGATCAGATCGTTGGTCTTGAGGCCGGCGCGGAAGGCGGGAGAGCCCTCGATGGGCGATACGATCTTGATCAGGCCGTCTTCCTGCGTGATCTCGATGCCCACGCCCACAAAGCGGCCGGAGGTGCCCTCGCGGAATTCCTTGAAGGACTTCTTGTCGAAATACTGGGAGTGCGGGTCCAAGCTGGACACCATGCCGGAGATGGCGTCGGTGATGAGCTTCTTGTCATCCACCGGCTCGACGTAATCGGTCTTGACCAGACCAAACACGGCGGAGAGTTGCTGGATTTCCTCAAGTGGTAGCGGTGTCATGGCGCCGCGCGCCACCGTTTGCAGTGACACCGTGGTGAGCGCACCCGCCACCACACCTACCGATACCCATCCTGCAATCTTGAGTTTGTGGCCCATACAACACCTTTTACCGCTTCGAAACCAATATACACCTTGGAAGGGCCAAACCCGCCGCAGTTCCGCATGCACTCTCACTTTGGCGGGGATAAGCGGGGTTTTCCCCGCTCTTTACCTGCGATTTACGCTTTGCCC
The DNA here is from genome assembly GCF_057809195.1 of Acidovorax sp. FG42. NCBI lineage: Bacteria > Pseudomonadati > Pseudomonadota > Betaproteobacteria > Burkholderiales > Comamonadaceae > Acidovorax > Acidovorax sp. FG42. The sequence goes on from NZ_JBMDJM010000007.1 coordinate 78,596, forward strand.
TGCGATGCCACGGCAGCTGCAGCCTTGGCCGCCGCTTCGGCATCGCCCAAATAGTAGTGACGGATGGGCTTGAGGTCGGCGTCGAGCTCGTATACCAGTGGAATCCCGTTGGGAATGTTCAGGCCCACGATGTCGGTCTCGGAGATGTTGTCCAGGTACTTCACCAGCGCGCGGATAGAGTTGCCATGCGCAGCCACCACCACCCGCTTGCCCGAACGGATGGCGGGCGCCATGGCCTCGTTCCAGAACGGCAGCACGCGGGCCACGGTGTCTTTGAGGCACTCGGTCAAGGGCACGTTCTCGGCAGCCACACCGGCGTAGCGGCGGTCGCCGCGCTCGCTGCGGGGGTCGGTGGCTTCCAGTGCGGGCGGCGGCGTGTCATAGCTGCGGCGCCACACCAGCACCTGTTCGTCGCCGTACTTCTTTGCCATGTCGGCCTTGTTGAGGCCCTGCAGGGCGCCATAGTGGCGCTCGTTCAGGCGCCAGTCCTTGACCACGGGCAGCCAGGTGCAGTCCATCTCGTCCAGCGTGTACCAGAGAGTGTGGATAGCGCGCTTGAGTACGCTGGTGAACGCCAGATCGAACTCGTAGCCCTCAGCCTTGAGCAGCTTGCCGGCCGACATGGCCTGGGAGACGCCAGTGGGCGTGAGGTCCACATCAGTCCAGCCGGTGAAGCGGTTTTCAAGGTTCCAAGTGGATTCGCCGTGGCGGATCAAAACGAGCTTGTACATGGTTTCCCCAGGAAATACGGGCTAAAGAAAAAGCAGACCAAACCCGGCATTCTAGAATTACGCGGTTCGCCAACCCAAGGAAGCTTCGTGAAATTCATTATTGATAACTGGTATCTGTTCCTCGTTGCACTGGCTTCGGGCAGCATGCTGCTGTGGCCGGTCCTGCAGAACGCCAGTGGCGGCTCGCTGACACCCGCACGCGCCGTGCAGCTCATCAACCGCGAAAAAGCGGTGGTCATCGACGTGTGCGAAGCCGAGGAATTCGCGGCCGGCCACGTCACCGGCGCCAAGAACGTGCCCGTCTCCCAACTGGAAGAGCGCCTGCCCACTGTGGTCAAGAACAAGGCCCTGCCCGTGGTGCTGGTCTGTGCCAGCGGTGCCCGCGCCAACCGCGCCGTCGGCATTGCCAAAAAGCTGGGCTACGACAACGCCCAGGCCATGGCCGGCGGCATGAAGGCCTGGCGCGAAGCCAGTCTGCCTGTGGAAAAAGCCTGATCCACCCCCAGTTATTCGGTCAGCGCTAGTCTTGCGACTGGTTTTTCAGTCCCACAGGAAGAAAGAGGAAGGTTCGCCATGCAACCCGTGAAGATGTACACCACCGCCGTCTGCCCCTACTGCATCCGGGCCAAGCAGATCCTCAAGTCCAAGGGCGTGGAGCAGATCGAGGAGATCCGCATCGACGCCGACCCCGCCGCGCGCAGCCACATGATGGAAATCACCGGCCGCCGCACGGTGCCGCAGATCTACATCGGCGACACCCACGTGGGCGGCCACGACGACCTGGTGGCACTGGACAGCCGGGGCGAGCTGATGCCCCTGCTCGGCGCCTGACCCCCTGTCTGGGCGCTGCATAATGCAGCCCCATGTGCCCGCTGCGGGAGCTGCTCCCCGGCGGGTTTTGTTTTGCTAGCAATTTCGTAAGAGCAAAGAGACTTCACCATGGCCGACCAAGAAAACCCCGTGTTCCAAATCCAGCGCGTCTACCTCAAGGACCTGTCGCTGGAGCAGCCCAACTCCCCCGCCATCCTGCTCGAACAAGAGCAGCCCAGCGTGGACATCCAGCTCGGCGTGGAAGCCACTCCCGTGGCCGAAGGCATCTTTGAAGTGGCCGTGACGGCCACCGTGCAGACCAAGATCAAGGACAAGACCGTGTTCCTGGTCGAAGCCAAGCAAGCCGGCATCTTCGAAATCCGCAACGTGCCCGAAGACCAGATGGGCCCCATCATGGGCATCGCCTGCCCCCAGATCGTGTACCCCTACCTGCGCGGCAACGTGGCCGACCTGATCAACCGCGCTGGCTTCCCGCCCGTGCACCTGGCTGAAATCAACTTCCAGGCCATGTACGAGCAACAACAAGCCCAGGCTGCTGGCCAAGCTTCGCCCATCATCACGCAGTAAGCATTCACAGGCATTTATGCCTGTAGTGCTGGATGAATAAGCGCATACAGCTATGAAAATCATAGTATTGGGCGCTGGAGCCTGGGGGACTGCGGTGGCAATGAGTGCCGCCCAGCACCCCGCAGGCCATGCCGTCACCTTGTGGGCGCGCGATGCCGCCCAGGCGGCCCAGATGCAGACGCAGCGGCAGAACGCGCGTTACCTGCCCGGCATCACCCTCCCCCCCGCCCTCACGCTGGCCCATGGCGACTTTGCTGCGCTATGGCCAGGAGCCGACCTCGTCATCGTGGCCACCCCCATGGCCGCTTTGCGCGGCATGCTGCAGGCCCTGCAAGGCTGCGCCGCGCCCGTGGCCTGGCTGTGCAAGGGGTTTGAAGCCGTGCCTGCGGAGGCCGACTTGACATCTTTTGGGCTGCTAGCGCACGAGATACAAGCGCAGATAGCTCCCAATTTGATAGCAGGCGTATTCAGCGGTCCCAGCTTTGCGCAAGAAGTGGCGCTGGGCCAGCCCACCGCCCTGGTGGCTGCCAGCCCCCATGCGCAGGTGCGCGATGCACTGGTCAGCGCCTTTCACAGCCCCAGCGTGCGCGTGTATGCCAACGAGGACATCGTGGGCGTGGAGGTGGGTGGCGCGGTGAAAAACGTGCTGGCCATTGCCACCGGCCTGTGCGACGGGCTGGCGCTGGGGCTGAACGCCCGCGCCGCGCTCATCACGCGCGGCCTGGCCGAGATGACGCGGCTGGGCCTGGCGCTGGGCGCGCGCCCCGATACCTTCATGGGCCTGTCGGGCCTGGGCGACCTGGTGCTGACCGCCACGGGCGACCTGTCACGCAACCGGCGCGTGGGCATGCTGCTGGCCGAGGGCAAAACCCTGCCCCAGGCCGTCGAGTCGCTGGGTCATGTGGCCGAGGGCGTCTACAGCGCGCGCACCGTGGCGCAGCGGGCGGCAGCGCTCGGGGCGGACATGCCCATCACCCGCGCGGTGGTAGCGCTGCTGGATGGCCAGCTCACCCCGGCCGATGCGGTTGTCACGCTGATGGGGCGCGGGCCGGCCTCCGAGTTGATGTGACCCCTACTGATCCCCCAAGACAAAAGGCCCCTGCGGAACTCCACAGGGGCCTTTTGTTTGGCGGCGTCAATGCCATGCGCGCCAGGATGCGGGTTCAGAACACCCCAAACAACATCAGCAGCAGCACAACCGACAGCGGGACGCCAAGTAGCCAGGCAATGAGAGGCATGGGGATCTCCTTGAAAGGGTGAGAAGTTCAGGTGGTTTCACTGTATTTCTCACCCCGGCTGGTGCTTGTCCGGCTTTGCACCCCAAACCCGTAGGCCCTCACCTACCCCACCTCGTGGCGCGGGCCATGCCCACAGCGCAGGGGGCCAGCGCGGCAGCCGGGCTTACAGCCCCAGTTCCAGCGCCAGCAGCTCGTCCACCGTCTGGCGGCGGCGGATCAGGCGGGCCTGGCCGCCATCCACGAGCACCTCGGCAATCAAGGGCCGCGTGTTGTAGTTGGAGGACATGCTGGCACCGTACGCGCCCGTGTCGTGGATCACCAGCAGGTCACCCACCTGGGCGGCAGGCAGGTCGCGCGGCAGCACCACACCGCCGTCGCCCTGGGTGAACACGTCGCCCGATTCGCACAGCGGGCCTGCCACCACGCTGGGCTGCTCGGCCGCCTGGGTGCCGTCGCGGCGCAGCACGCTCATGGCGTGGTAGCTGCCGTACATGGAAGGGCGCATGAGTTCGTTGAAGCCGGTATCGACCAGCACGAAGTGGTTGCTGCCCGCGTTCTTGGTGGCGCGCACCTGGCCCAGCAGCACGCCCGATTCGGCCACGAGGAAGCGGCCGGGCTCAATCTCCAGGCCGAGCTTGTGGCCCACGATGGCCTCGGCCTGCTGGCGTGCGGCGTCCCACAAGCCGTGGTAGTGCTGCGTATCGACCACCGGGTCGCCGCTGCGGTAGGGAATGGACAGGCCACCGCCCGCCGAGATGGCGTGCAGGTCATGCCCGGCCGCATGCGCAGTGCGCACCAGGTTGACCATCGCACCACACACCTCCTGCAAGTGGCTGTAGTCCACGCCCGAGCCGATGTGCATGTGCAGGCCCACCAGCTTCAGGCCGTGCTGCTTGATCGCAGCCAGCGCCGCAGACAAGTCGGTGTGCCAGATGCCGTGCTTGCTGTGCTCGCCGCCGGTGTTGGTCTTGTTGCTGTGGCCGTGGCCAAAGCCGGGGTTGATGCGCAGCCACACCGCGTGGCCCGGCGAGCGCGCGCCCAGCTGGTGCAACATGTCGATGGAGCCTGCGTTGACGGGCACGCCGTGCTCGACCACACAGTCGAGCGTGGCGGCGTCGAACAGGTCGGCGGTGAAGACGATCTCCGACGGCTCGCCACCCGCCACATAACCCGCCGCCAGCGCACGCAGGATCTCGCCGCGCGAGACCGCATCCACCTTCACGCCCTGCTCGCGCATGAGCTTCAGGATATGGATGTTGGAGCAGGCCTTCTGCGCAAAACGGATGGTCTCGAAATTGGACACCTGCGCAATGCGCTGGCGGATGGTCGCCGCGTCATACACCCACAGCGGGGTGCCAAACTGGTCGGCCAGGGCCCAGAGCTGGGCGGGGGAGAAAGGGTTGGACATGGGGAGGCTCCAAGGGTACTAAGAGCGGCTAACAAAACTCAGCGAAGCGGTTCTGGCTAGGCGCTGTGTCGCAGGCAGTACGAGCAGTACGACAAGACACAGCAACGACGCCAGAAGAGTTTTGTTAGCCGCTCTCAGCGTGAACGATGCGCGGATGATGCCGCTATCCATGCATTCAGTCGAATGCTTTGATTTACGCCATCCATTCAATATGGATATGCTCTGTGCATGACTGGCATGACCGAGCCCACCCTCACTCACCGCATCACCCACCGCCATATCGAGGTCTTCCGCGCCGTGATGACCGCTGGCAGCGCCACCGGCGCGGCCGACCTGCTGCACAGCTCGCAGCCCACTGTGAGCCGCGAGCTGGCGCGGCTGGAGTCGCTGCTGGGGTACGCGCTGTTCGAGCGCGTGCAGGGCCGCCTGCGCCCCAACGCGCGGGCGCTGGCGCTGTGGGATGAGGTGCAGCGGTCGTGGCAGGGGCTGGAGCGTGTGGTGGACCGGGCCGTGGCGCTGGGCCGGTCGGGTGCAGTGCAGTTGTCGGTGCTGTGCCTGCCCGCGCTGGCCCATGCGCTGCTGCCGGGCGCGGCGGCGCGGCTGATGCAGTCGCACCCCGAGGCACACTCCACAACGCGCGTATCGGTCACACCGCAGGAATCGCCCCTGCTCGAAGAATGGATGAGCGCCCAGCGGTTTGACCTGGGCCTGTGCGAGCAGACCACCGCCCCGCCCGGCACGCGGGCGGAGGTGCTGCTGACGCTGGACGAGGTGGCCGTGCTGCCCGCAGGCCACACACTCGCGCACCAGCCGGTGCTGGACCTGGCCGACTTTGCGGGCGAGTTTTTTGTGAGCCTCTCGGCCGAAGACCCCTACCGCCGCCTGATCGACGCCCGGTTTGCCGAGGCGGGCGTGGAGCGCACGCTTCGCGTGGAGACCCACAGCGCCGCCGCAGTGTGCGCCATGGTCGAGCAGGGCCTGGGCATCGCCATCGTCAACCCGGTCACCGCCCTGGCCGCCGCCAGCGAGCGACTGGTGCTGCGGCGGCTGGCGTTTTCCATCCCGTTCAGCGTGACGGCGCTGCTGCCGCTGTACCGCCCACCGTTGCCCGAGGTCGTGCCCATGCTGGAGGCCCTGCGCGCGCAGGCACACGCCATTGCGGAGAGGCTACCGCCCGCCATGGACTGAGGCCACAGGATCTATAAACTATGATTTTGATAGCATCCCAGGCATATTCCACTAGCGCTACCGGCAAAAAAGAGCCACAACCGGGGCTCTTGGTGCCTTTCGGACAGTGTCCTCAGCCCCCCGGCGCTGCCAGGCTGCGCACCTTGACCGCCAGTCGCCCTTCCACCGAGGGCGATACGAACTTGGTCACCTCGCCGCCCAGCACCGCGATCTCGCGCACAAAGGTGCTGCTGATGAACTGGTACTTGTCGCTGGGGGTGAGGAACACGGTTTCGACCTGCGGCATCAGGCTGCGGTTCATGCCCGCGAGCTGGAACTCGTAGTCAAAGTCCGTCACGGCGCGCAGGCCGCGCACCATGGCCTTGCCGCCGCGCGACACCACAAAGTCGCGCAGCAGGCCCGAGAAGGGCTCGACCTGCACCTGGGGATACATCTTCACGGCCTCGCGCACCATGTCGATGCGTTCTTCCAGCGAGAACAGGGTCTTCTTGTGGTGGCCCGCCGCCACGGCCACGATCACACGTTCAAACAACTGGGTGGCTCTGCGCACCACATCTTCATGGCCCAGGGTGATGGGGTCGAAGGTTCCGGGGTACACGGCGAGCACGTTCTGGGCCATGGCTGGTTGTCTCCTGTCTGGCGATTGACGTTGGCCCCGGCCCCCGGGGCGCTCCCCGCAGGGCCCGCCGGGCCGCGTGCGCGCATTATGCAGTGCAGTGCAACATGAACCCGGACACCACATCCGCCCAACCGCCGCATCGTCCACCTGAACGATGCCAGGCGCAGGCTCGCGGCCTACCATGCCCAGCCCTTTCTGCCCCAAGGTAGGCCCCGCCTGTGACCTCCTCCCCCAACGCATCCCCCAGCACCCCCATCAACGACGCGCTGTTCGACACCACCGCCTGCCTCAACTGCGGCGCGGCGCTCACTGGCCCGTTCTGCGCACACTGTGGGCAGAAGAAAGCGGCGCGCATGGGCACCCGCATGGTGCGCAAGGAGGCCTGGGAGCGGTTCCGGTGGTTTGAATGGAGCACCATCCGCAACGCGCTGCGGGTGTTGCCGCAGCCCGGCACCATGGCGCGCGAGTATGTGCTGGGCCAGCGCAAGGACCACCCGCACCCGCTCACGCTGCTGTTCCTGTCCATCGGTTTTTTGCTCATCGTGCTGGGTCACACCGACTACCTGCGGCCCGAGCTGCCCAGCGAGGCCGCGCAGCGTATGTATGCGCTGGTGACTGGGTACTCGAAGTGGTCGTTTTCGCTGGGGGCGGTGGCGGCTTTGGCCAGCATGTGGCTGGTGTTCCGCCGGCGCGGCTACAACACGGCCGAGCTGCTGGCGCTGGCGCTGTACTGCCAGGCGGTGTTCATCGCGCTGCAGATGGTGAACCAGCTGCCCCTGGTGCTGGCGCATTCGCCGGAACTGCTCAAGTGGCACAAGCAGTGGTCGCCCTGGTACATGACGGCGCTGCAGACGTTGATGTTCATGCTGGCGCTGCGGCAGTTCTTTCTGCTGGACCCGCGCCGCGACGCGGGCTGGCTGCTGCTGGCCGGGGCGCTGTTTGCCGGGCTCAAGTGGCAGGCCACGCAGCTCTATGCCCGGGGCGTGGTGGAGCTGGTGCTCTGGCAGATGGGGGGCTGAAAACAGCGGGGCCACTGAAAAATGTGAACCAGTTCACGATTGTGTGTCGGAGTGCCACCACATCCTTCACCTGAATGATGCCGCCCTGACGGCAACGCACCTACGATCCGCCGCAGTTCAACACATACAGCGAAAAGGAGGCCGACTTGGCCGGTCAGGAGTGGAACACGCAGCACCTGGGAATCCCCGGTTTTGAGGCCCTGATGGCCGAAAGCCTGGAGGCCCTGGGCGAGCCCGGCATGGTGGAGCGCCTGCTGCGCCGCCTGGGCGAGGCGCTGGGCAGCCACAAGGTGGTGCTGTTCTGCCCCCTGCCCGGCTCGGACGACCCGCTGGCCGCCTACCAGTGGGGCATGCCCGACGATTTTCTGGCGCGCTACGCCAACCTCATCCAGGGCTGCGACGCCTGGAGCGAGGCGCTGGAACGGCAGCAGGGTGCCGCACTGGCGCGCGGCGGCTCGCTCAGCCAGCAGCTGGTCAGCACCCCGGCGCTGCGCCGGGGCGCGTTTTATGCCGACTACCTCAAGCCCCTGGGCATTGATGCCATGGTCAACAGCATCGTCGAGGCCTCGCCCGAGGTCGGCATGCATGTGCTGGCGATGTACAACGACCTGGGCCAGAGCGAGTTCACGCCCGAGCAGTTTGCCCGCCTGCGCGCCGCCACGCCCTGGGTGCGCAGCCTCATGCGCGCCCAGCGCCGCCTGCAGCAGGCCCAGCGCCACACCAGCGCGCTGGAGCGCACACTGGACCAGCTGCCCCTGGGCGTGATGCACGTGAACCGCCGGGGTGAGCTGCGCTACCTGAACGAACACGCCCGTACATGGCTGGGCATTGAGGACACCTGCCGCATCCTGCTGCACAGCGCCACAGGCTGGCAGGCGCGCCAGCCACTGCAGCTGGCACAGATCCACCCCGCGCTGGTGCCGCTGCTGGGCACCAGCCTGAGCACGCAGACACCCGTCTCTGCCCGGCTGCAGCCCCAGCACCCCGGGGCCCCTGCCACGCTGGTGGCCCTGGCCGCGCCCCTGCGCGGCGGTACGGCCCCCGCCACTGGCGAGGCGCTGGCCCAGTTCATCCTGGTGCCCGAAACCCCGCCCCACGCGGGCGCCACCGTGTCGGTGTGCAGCGCGCTCTACGGCCTCACCCCCGCCGAAGCGGCCCTGCTGCCCCTGTTGCTGCAGGGCATGACACCGCGCGAAATGGCCGACACCCGCCAAGTGAAGATGCCCACCGTGCGCTCGCAGCTCGCCAGCCTGTATGCCAAGACCGGCACCCGGGGCCAAGCGGAGCTGGCCCAGCGCGTGCTGCGCGTTGCCGCGCTAGTGGCTTGACGTTCGTTTCTCTGTTTTTTTGTCTCTGTTCATTTTTTGCGCGGCGCTGAACGCTGCATGAAAGGCCCCTGCCCATGACCTTGTCTCGCAACTCCCTGCCCCAGCTTCGCCAACTGCGCCCGGTCGCCCTGGCCTGCTGCGCCCTCGTCGGCCTCGCTGTCGGTGGCCTGGCCATGGCCCAGAAGACCGCCGCTGTGGCCAAGCCCAGCAAGGCGCAGCTGGTGGCCGACCTGGCCGCCACACTGCAGGCCTGCTCGTACGACGGCAGCCCGCTGGCGTTTTCGCCGCCCGACCTGTCCAAAGGTGGCGGCACCGGCAAGCAGGTAGTGGCCGAGATCATGAAATACACCGGCCTGCCCGCCAACTTTGTGGTGGTGGAGGGCAAGGTGCCCAACGCGGCCGCCGTGATCATGCAGGGGCCCGACCAGGTGCCGCGCCGCGTGATTGCCTACAACCCGGCGTTCATGGGCCAGGTGATTGAGGCCACCAAGTCCAACAACTGGGCGCCCGTAAGCATCATGGCCCACGAGATCGGGCACCACCTCTCGGGCCACACCATCGTGCCCGGCGGCAGCCAGCCGCCCATCGAGCTGGAGTCCGACAAGTTCAGCGGCTTTGTGCTCTACAAGATGGGCGCGCCGCTGGCCGACGCCCAGCGCGCCATCGCCACGCTGATCCCCGAGAAGGACGGCGAAACCCACCCCGGCCGCAGAAAGCGCCTGGCCGCCATCGAGTCGGGCTGGAAGGAAGCCTGCGAGCTGCAGGGCGGCGGGCCACAATGCTCCGGCGGGCTGCCGGTGCGCACGGCAGCAGTGGCGCCTGCTGCACCATCGCCAGCGCAGGCACCCGCCACCCCGGTGGCCAAGGCCCCGGCACCCACGGCTGCGCCCACCCCCACGCCAGCCACCCCTGCGGCCAAGGCGCCAGCCCCGGCCCTGGCAGCTGCCACCGCCGAAACCCTGCCCAAGGCCGACGTGGCTGCCATCCCGTCCAAGGGCACACAGTTCATCTACGACGAGTTCGGCATCCTGGACCCGGCCATCCGAGCGCAGTTTGAAAAGCAGATGTACGAGCATGCGCAAAAGACGGGCGTGGAGATCGTCACCCTGCTGGTGAAGGACCTGGGCGGCAAGAGCGCCGAGGACTACGCCCACGCCATGATGCGCCAACTGCGCGTGGGCAAGCTCGACGTGGGCAACGGCGCCGTGCTGGTGGTGGCGCCCGAGCAGAACCAGGCCGCCGCCGTGCTGGGCGCGGGCGTGGCGCTGGAGATGGGCAGCCATGACAAGACCGAGCAGCTCAAGCGCTGGATGAACACCGCATGGGCGCTGTGCAAGAAAAAGAACGCCTGCGGCAACTGGACCGAGAACCTGATGCTCGCGGCCGACCACATCCGCCGCGACACCAGCCGCGCCGACTGGACCATCGCCTACCAGTCCCTGGGCGACATCCAGAAGGCAGACGCTGCCGAGAACGGCAAGGTCACCAACCCCAACGACAGCAAGGTGTGGCGCAAGATCGTGCGCCTGTCAGGCACCGTGGAAAGCCTGAACCCTCCCTCTGGCAACAAGGCCGCCTGGGTCAACGACGCAAAGGTCCAAAGCGGCAAGCAGCCCGTGCTGCTGCGCAGTGCTGAAGGCCTGACCACCATGCTCTATGTGGACCCGCGCACCGCCGCACTGCAGCCCGGCGGCAAGCTGGAACAGGGCAAAACCTACACGGTCATTGCGCGTGCGGCCGCCCTGTCGTGGAACCCCAAGGACACGCAGTCGCTGGACTTGCTGAGCTACGCCGTCACCGAATAAGCCGCTGTCCCGTCCATGTCATCCACCGCCGTCACCCTGCTCATTGCAGGCGCCGCCAACCTGCTGCCCGCGCTGTTTTTCATGTTCACGGCACTGCTGGGCAGCAACGGCATGAACTCCACCCAAGGCGGAAAGCTGCTGGGCACTCTGGCCGTGCTGCTGGTGCTGGGCTGGCTCGCTGCGCTGTGGCTGGCCCGCCACCTGGCGCACTGGGGCCAGGCGCGCGGCTGGTCCACCATGGCCAGCGTGGCAGCGGCCTGCGGCGGCGCGGTGCTCGCCTTCACCGTGCTGGCGCTGGTGTCCACCCTGGCGGCGCTGCTGTGGGTGGGGGCATGAGCGGACAACGCCGCAACGGATAGACCCAAGCGATCACGCCAGCACAACAGCAGACCCCGAGGGACACACCCACATGCACCACTACCATCACCACCGCCTCCACAACCTCCATCGCACCGCACTTGCGCTGCTGACCACCTCCCTGCTGCTGGCCTCTGGCCCGCAGGCCGCCCAGGCCGCCGAACATTTCTGCGGCCAGCGCACCGCCCACCCCATCGACAAGGCCCTGGGCGCCGCCTCCGAGCGCAGCGGCGGTGTGACGGTGGACCTGATCGACGCCCAGAACGCAGCCTACGCCGCGTGGGACAAGGAGCTGAACCGCATCTACGCCCAGGTACTCAAGGCCGCGGGCCCCGGTCGGCGCGACACCCTGCGGGCCGCCCAGCGCGCCTGGCTGGCGTTTGACACCGCCCAAGGCCAGTGGGACAGCGCCATCTTTGCCGAACAGGGCAGCTCGGCCGCGCTGAACATTGGCGGTGCGGCGCTGGAGCGCCGACGCGCCCGCGTGTGCGCGCTCACCAACGACCTGGACAGCCTGAAGGATTCGCCATGATGCGCCGCACCTGGCTGCAGCGCCTGCCCCTGCTGGCAGCCGCCTTGGCGCCACTGCTGCGCCCCACCGCTACCCGCGCGCGAGGCAGCGCCCAGGTGTGGCTGCGCGTGCGCAACAGCGGCCAGGAAGCCTTCACCCATGTCTGGCAGGGCCTGCCGCAGCAGGGCACCGATGTGGACCTGGGCCCGCTGCTGCCCGGCGACACCAGCCGCTGGCACGCGCTGCCCGCCACGCTGGCGCATTACCGCAAGACCCGCATCCAGATCGGCCAGCGCCAGCTCACGCATGTCACCGACCAGTCCTTCCCCGGTGGCCAGGCCACGCTGGCACCGGGCCACTACACCTTCAGCTACACGCTCGAAGGCGGCGCGCTGCAGCTGTTGGTGATACCGGAGGCTGGCCCCGTCGACAGCAGCCAGCTGCTTCAAAAACAATAGCGACCAGCACATACAACACAAGCGCTTGAGGCGATTTTCCCAAAAATCAGCGCCCCAGCAGCCAGCGCAAACGCGGGGAACACCCGCCCTGGGTCTGCAGCGCCCAGGCGCTCAGCCGCGCTGCAGCAGGTGCGCATGCACCGCACCGGCCTTGAGGTGCCGGTACAGCACCAGGCCGTGCGCTGCCAGTTCCTCGTCCGCCCACAAGCGAGGCGCTTCAAGGTAGATGAAGCCCCCAGCCGCCACGGCCTGGGCAGCGGCCTGCAGGGCGGGTTCAAAAAACGGGCCATCGAATGGTGGGTCCAGCAGCACCAGTTCCAGGCTGGCGGGGGCGGCCTGCTTCAGCGCAGACACGCCGTCGCCGCGCTGCACGCGCACGGCGCTGGCCTGCAGCCTGGCCTGCAGCACCTGCAGCTGGGCCACCAGCGCAGCGTCGCTCTCCACAAGTTGCACCGATGCGGCGCCGCGCGAGGCGGCTTCAAGCCCCAGCGCACCGGTGCCCGCAAACGCGTCCAAGCAACGCCAGCCCGCCAGGTCCTGGCCCAGCCAGTTGAACAGGGTTTCGCGCACGCGGTCGGGTGTGGGGCGCAGGCCGGGGCGCTGGGCCACGGGCAGGCGGGTGCGCTTCCATTGCCCGCCGATGATGCGGATTTCGCCCGCGCCCTTGGGGGAGGCCGCCGCCGCAGCTTTGTCCTTGGCGTTTTTCTTGGCGGCCTTGGGGTCCACCGGGGCCGCAGCGGCGGCGGCCTGGGCCTTGCGGATTTCGGCGGTGATGGCGCTACCGCGCAGGGTGGATCGGCTCATGGCTGCTTGCCTCCCACCACCACAGTCACCATGCGGTCGGGATGCAGCTTTTGGGCCATGGCGGTGCGCACGTCGGCCACCGTCAGAGCCTCGACCTTTTTGGCCCACTGGTCCAGGTAGTCCAGCGGCAGGTCGTTCCAGGCGATGTTGGCCACGTTGCCCAGCAGCTTCTTGTTGCTGTCGATGCGCAGCGCAAAGCCGCCGATGAGGTTGTCCTTGGCGGCGCGCAGTTCAGCCTCGGTGGGGCCTTCGGCTACAAAGCGGGCGATCACGTCGCGCGAGACCTGCACGGCCTGGGCGGCCTGGTCCGGGCGCGTCTGCAGGCCCACGGTGAAGGCCCCGGCGTGCAGGCCAGGGGCAAAGTAGCTGTAGACGCTGTAGCTCAGGCCGCGCTTTTCGCGCACCTCGTGGGTCAGGCGCGAGACAAAACCGCCGCCGCCCAGAATGTGGTTGCCCACCAGCAGTGCGAGGAAGTCCGGGTCGCGGCGCTGGAAGCCCGGCTGGCCGATCAGCACATGGGCCTGGGCCGACGCGAAGGGGATGGCCTTCTCGGCAGGCGCCGTCAGCGCCGCCACCTCGCCCACGGGCGGCAGCGGTGCGCAGCCTGCCGTGGCAGGCAGGCGCGACAGCAGCGTGGCCACCAGTGTCTGCGCCTGGGCGCGCGATACAGCGCCCACGATGCTGACCTTGGCGCGGCAGGCGGCCACGTACTGTGCGTGAAAGCCCTGCATGTCGGCCACGCTGATGCGGGCCAGCGTCTCTTCGGTGGTGCGCACGCCGTAGGGGTGGCTGCCATACACCGCAGCGGCAAACGCGTGGTTGGCCACGGTGGCGGGGCGTGTGTTGGCTTCTTTCAGGCTGGCGCTCCAGCGGGCGCGATCGCGTTGCCAGACGTCTTCGGTCGTCATGGGCTCGGCAATCTGGCGGGCCGCCAGGCGTGCGGCGCGCTCGAGCAGCGGCGGGTCGGTCAGCGAGCGCAGCACGTAGTGCAGCGTGTCGTTGTCGGCATTGGCTTCAAAGCTGGCGCCCAGGTCGGCCCAGGCCTCGCCCAGGCCGTTTTCGTCCAGCGCCGGCTCGGCACTCGCATCGCGCCCGGCCTTCACGCCCTTGCTCGCCATGGCGGCCACCGCATTGGCCAGGCCGGACTGGCCTGCCGGGTCGCGGCGCGTGCCGGCGTCAAAGTCGATCTGCACGTCCACCATGGGAATGACCGGGCTTTCGACCAGGTAGACCTTGGCTCCATTGGGCTCCGTCCAGTGCTGGATGGGCAGCAGCGCCCAGGCCGAATTGGAAGAAAAAAGGGCGATAGCGCTAGTGCATAAAGCACGGACAGCTATGTTTTTGATAGTAATCATGGGCAGTTTCCGCAGGGCGGGTTCAGCGGATGACAGCACCCGCAGGCAACTGGGGGCGGGCGCGGGGGGCATCCAGCGGCTGGGGCAGCAGCGTGGCCACGGTGAGCTGGTCGTCGCCAAAATACTTGGCGGCCACGGCCTGCACCTGCGCCGGGGTCACGGTGCGCAGCAGGGCCAGCAGGCGCTCGTTGGCGTCCAGCGGAAAGCCCTGCACCCAGTTGCCGCCCAGCTCCTGCGCCTGGCTCATCACCGAGTCGCGCTCGTACACGGTGGAGGCGATCCATTGCGTCTTGACGCGGTTCAGCTCGGCCTCGCTCACCCCCTCCTTCGCCACCCGGGTCACCTCGGCGCGCAGCGCGTCTTCGACCTGCTGGGCGGTCTTGCCCGCAGCAGGCACGCCACTGAGCATGAACAGGCTGGGGCCGCGCCCCGTGACCATGGCGGAGCTGCTGGCGCTGTCGGCCACGCGGTTGGGCCCCTGGGTCAGCGCGCGGTCCAGCCGGGCACCGTCGTAGCCGTTGAACACGGCCGACAGCACCATCAGCGCGAGGGCGTCGCGGTCTTCGTCGGTGAGGTTGTCCACGCGGTCCAGGCTGGGCGCGCGGAAGGCCAGGGCCACGTAGGCCTGCTCGGCCGGGGCTTTGACGGCGATGCGGCGCAGGCCCTTTTGCTCGGGCTCGGTACGCGGCTTGCGCGCGGGCAGCGCGTGCACGGGCAGGCTGCCGTAGTACTTCTCGGCCAGGGCACGCACCTGGGCCACATCCACATCACCTGCCACCACGACGGCGGCGTTGGTCGGGGTGTACCACTGGCGGTGGAAGGCGCGCACGTCCTCAGGCGTCATCGCGTCCAGGTCGCTCATCCAGCCCACGATAGGGCGGCGGTAGGGCGATGCGTTGAAGGTGGCGGCAAACAGCTGTTCGGCCAGCATGGCGCGGGGCTGGTCTTCAGTGCGCAGGCGGCGCTCTTCCTTGACGACCTCGATTTCTTTCTTGAACTCCTCGTCTGGCCAGTGGTTGTTGGCAAACCGGTCCGATTCGAGCTTCATCACGTCTTCCAGCCGGTTAGATGGGATCTGCTGGTAGTAGCCGGTGTAGTCGCGGCTGGTGAATGCGTTTTCCCGGCCTCCCAGCGCCGCCACGCGGCGCGAGAACTCGCCCGGCGGCAAGGTCTTGGTGCCCTTGAACATCATGTGCTCCAGCGCATGGGCCACGCCCGAGGTGCCGTCCACCTCGTCCATCGAGCCCACACGCACCCAGACCATGTGCACCGCCGTCGGCGCGCGGCGGTCGGGCTGCACGATGAGCTGCATGCCGTTTTTGAGCGTGAACTGCTGCGCGCCAGAGGCCGTGGCGGACGGCGTGGTGGAGGGTTGAGACACCGGGGTGGTGGCCGCAAAGGCAGCCCCGGACGAGAGGCAGGCCAGCAGGCCCAGAAGGGTGAAAGCGCGTTTCATAGAATGGGGAGATTCTAAGAACCCGCCAATGTTCAGTTTTTTCAAGAAAAAGCCCGCTCCCTCGCCCGCCCCCACCGATGCGCCCGTCCCGGCCCAGCCGGTAGGCGCACCGGCGCCCGCCGTGGATGCGCCCGTAGCGCCGACCCCACCCGCCACGCCGCCCGTGGCGACCCCTACCGCCCCTGCGCCGGTCGCACCCGCGCCCGTGGCGGCGCCCGCCCCGGCCGGTTTTGGCTGGCTGCGCAACCCGTTTGGCAGCAAAGCCCCCGAGCCCGCGGCGCCGCCCCCCGCCGCACCCGCGCCCGCCATCGAGCCCCCTCCGGCGCCTGTGGCGATGCCACCGGTGGCGCCGATCGTCACACCGCCCACTGCGGCGCCTGCAGTTACCGTACCGGCCGCTGCCGCAGTGGCCACAAGCCCAGCATTCCCCCCCGTCGCGCCCCCGGTTCCCGTTGCCGCGCCTGCGCCGGTGGCCGCACCCGCCGTGTCGGCTGTCCCCCCTGCCCCGGCGCCCGAGCGCAAAGGCTGGCTCGACCGCCTCAAGGCGGGCCTGCGCAAGACCGGCAGCAGCATTGCCACGGTCTTTACCGGCACGCAGATTGACGACGCGCTGTATGAAGAGCTGGAAGAGGCCCTGCTGATGGCCGACACCGGTGTGAAGGCCACCACGCACCTGCTGACGGACCTCAAGCGCCGCGTGAAAGACAGCAAGACCGCCGACCCTGCGGCCGTCAAGGGCCTGCTGGCCGATGCACTGGCCGACTTGTTGCGCCCGCTCGAAAAAGCCCTGGTGATTGGCGAGCACACCCCCACCGTGATCATGGTGGCGGGCGTGAACGGCGCAGGTAAAACCACCTCCATCGGCAAGCTCACCAAACACCTGGCAGACGAAGGCGCCGCCGTGCTGCTGGCCGCCGCCGACACCTTCCGAGCCGCTGCGCGCGAGCAGCTGGGCGTGTGGGCCGACCGCAACACGGTCGAGATCGTGAGCCAGGAAGGTGGCGACCCCGCCGCCGTGAGCTTTGATGCCGTGACCGCTGGCAAGGCGCGCGGCAAGGACGTGGTGCTGGTGGACACCGCCGGCCGCCTGCCCACACAGCTGCACCTGATGGAGGAGCTGAAAAAGATCCGCCGCGTGGTCACCAAGGCCGACGCCACGGCCCCGCACGAGGTGCTGCTGGTGATCGACGGCAACACCGGCCAGAACGCGCTGGCCCAGGTGCGCGCGTTTGACGATGCGCTGCAGCTCACCGGCCTGATAGTCACCAAACTGGACGGCACGGCCAAGGGCGGCGTGCTGGCCGCCATCGCGCAGGAGCGCCCCATCCCGGTGTACTTCATCGGTGTGGGCGAAAAGCTCGAAGACCTGGAAACCTTCAATGCCCGCGAATTTGCCCAGGCTTTGCTGAGCTGAGCCTCACGATCTGCGCTCAACCGATGTGAGAAATGGCCCCATCCGGGGCCACTTACACGTTTACGGATCGCAACGTTTCCTCCATCATGGGCTTTCCCCTTGGAAAGCACGGAGGCCCATGTTCATTGAGCTGGTCAAAGGCGTTGCGCTGCTGCTGGCGCTGTGCTTTCTGCACGGGTTCAACATCCGCGTCTGGCGCCAGCACCCGTGGGTGGGCCAGGTCTTTTCGGGACTGATCTTCGGCGGCATCTGCGTGGTGGGCATGCTCACCCCGGTGGTGCTGATGCCGGGCGTGATCTTTGACGCGCGCTCGGTGGTGCTGAGCATGGCCGGCCTGTTTGGCGGCCCGCTGGTAGCGGGCATTGCGGCGCTGATGGCGGCCACCGGCCGCCTTTGGCTAGGGGGCGCCGGGGCCGAGGTGGGGCTGATGGTGATCGGGCTGTGCACTGCCCTGGGGCTGGTGTACCGCAAGGGCCGCGCCCGGGGGCGGCTGGGTGTGGAGCCCGTCACCCTGGCACTGTTCGGGCTGCTGCTGCACACGGCGGTGATCGCGCTGTTTCAGCTGCTGCCCACCGACGCCGTGCAGCGCATCAACCAGACGCTGGCCCTGCCCTATCTGCTGACCTTCCCCCCCGCCACCGTGGTGCTGGGCCTGCTGCTGCACGATGTGGAGCAACGCATGGCCACCGAGCGTGCACTCACTGGCACGGCAGCCCGCCTGCATGCCATCACGCAGGCCATCCCCGATGTGCTGCTGGTGCTGGATGCCCAGGGCCGGTATGTGGAGGTACTGTCCCCCAACGACGCCACCCTGGTCGCCAGCGCCCCCGAGCTGGTAGGTAAACGGCTGCACGATGTGCTGCCCGCCGAGCAGGCAGAACGGTTCATGGCGCTCATCCGGGACACGCTGCAGTCTGGCCAGACCCACAGCGTGGAATACGAGCTGCAGACCCTGTCGGGACTGCGCCAGTTCGAAGGGCGCACCCAGCCCCTGGGCGTGCAGGTGGGCGGCCAGGCGGCCGTGGTGTTTCTGGCCCGCGACATCACCAAGCGCAAGCAGGCAGAAAGTGCGCTGCGCGAGTCCGAGCTGCGTTTTCGCTCGCTGCTGCGCAATATTCCGTCCATCTCGGTACAGGGCTACCTGCAGGACGGCACCACCAGCTACTGGAACCAGGCGTCCGAACAGCTGTACGGCTACACCGCCGAGGAGGCCATCGGTGCCAATCTGCTCGACCTCATCATCCCCCCGCCCATGCGCAACGATGTGCGGGCGCACATGCAGCACATGTTCGCCACCGGCGAGGTGATCCCAGCGGGCGAGCTGCAACTGCAGCGCAAGGACGGCACGCCGGTGCACGTGTTCTCCAGCCATGCCTACATCCAGGTACCAGGCCACCCGCCCGAGATGTTCTGCATCGACATCGACATCTCAGGCCGCAAGGCCGCCGAGGACGAGGCCCGCTATCTGGCGTTTTACGACGCGCTCACCCAGTTGCCCAACCGCCGCCTGCTGGTGGACCGGCTGCAGCAGGTGCTGGTCAACGGTGCGCGCTCGGGCCTCACCACGGCCGTGCTGTTTGTGGACCTGGACAACTTCAAGACCCTGAACGACACCCGGGGCCATGAGGTGGGCGACCTGCTGCTCAAGGACGTTGCCCAGCGCCTGCGCAGCTGTGTGCGCGAGCAGGACACCGTGGCCCGCCTCGGAGGTGACGAGTTTGTGGTGGTGCTGCAGAACCTGAGCAGCGACGCCCCCGAGGCCGCCGCGCAGGCGCGCACGCTGGGCGAGCTGATCCTGGCGCAATTGCGCCAGCCCTACGAGCTGGCGGGGCACGAACACCACTTCACCGCCAGCATCGGTGTGACCCTGCTCAATCACCAGCGCGACTCGGTGGACGAGGTGCTCAAGCAGGCCGACATGGCCATGTACCGTGCCAAGGACGCCGGGCGCAACACACTGCGCTTTTTTGACCCCGACATGCAGCAGGCCGTGAACCGCCGCGCCCTGCTGGAAACCGAGCTGCACAACGGCCTGCGGCGCGCGCAGTTCCTGCTGCTGTACCAGCCGCAGGTGGACAGCCAGGGGCGCGTGACCGGCGCAGAGGCCCTGGTGCGCTGGCAGCATCCGGTCCAGGGCATGGTGCCGCCGTCGGAGTTCATCCCGCTGGCTGAAGAATCGGGCCTCATCCAGCCGCTGGGCCACTGGGTCATGGAAACCGCCCTGCGCCAGCAGGCGCGATGGCAGCAAGACCCGCTGTTTGCGCAACTCAGCCTGGCCATCAACGTGAGCGCGCGACAGTTTCTGCAGGACGACTTTGTGGCCCAGGTACTGGCGCTGGTGCGGCAGACCGGCGCCAACCCTGCACAAATCAAGCTGGAGCTGACCGAAAGCCTGCTGCTGGACAACGTGGACAGCGTGATCGCCACCATGCGCGCACTCAAGGCCCATGGCCTGGGGTTTTCGCTGGACGACTTTGGCACGGGGTACTCGTCGCTCAGCTACCTCAAGCGCCTGCCGCTCGACCAGATCAAGATCGACCAGGGCTTTGTGCGGGACGTGCTGCTGGATGCCAGCGATGCGGCCATCGCCCGCTCCATCATCGCGCTGGCTGGCAGCCTGGGCCTGTCCGTGATTGCTGAAGGGGTGGAAACCACCGCCCACCATCAGTTTCTGCTGGCGCACGGCTGCCAGGCCTTTCAAGGTTACCTGTTTGGCCGCCCGCTCACGCTGGAAGACTTTGAAAACCGGGTGCGGCAGGGGGTGTAGAAGGGACAGAGGCACTCCATAACAGCTGGAACCGACCGTTTGAGGGCGATACGTTGACAATTATTCACTAGGTTTTTGATAGCTTCACAGGCATGTTGCACTGGCGCTGGATACCGATTTGACTCAGAAAATTTCTAACGGTATCAATGAGCAACCCGACGGGAACTCCGGGCTTAGCACTCAATCAGAGAGAGTGCTAATATGATGGCTTAGAGGAAAGGATTCCCGGAATGAACATTCAATCTGGAACCGCGACGATGTCTCTGGCACCCGCCAATCCCTGGGCGCTGGTGCCCCCCTTGGGCAACCTGGACGCCTATATTTCGGCCGTCAACCGCCTGCCCCTGCTCACTCACGAAGAAGAGCAGACCTACGCACGCCAACTCAAGGACAACAACGATCTGGACGCCGCCGGCCGGCTGGTGATGTCGCACCTGCGCCTGGTGGTCTCGATTGCACGCCAGTACCTGGGCTATGGCCTGCCCCATGGCGACCTGATCCAGGAAGGCAATGTGGGCCTGATGAAGGCCGTTAAGCGCTTTGACCCCGACCAGGGTGTGCGCCTGGTGAGCTACGCCATGCACTGGATCAAGGCCGAGATCCACGAATACATCCTGAAGAACTGGCGCATGGTCAAGGTGGCCACCACCAAGGCGCAGCGCAAGCTGTTCTTCAACCTGCGCTCCATGAAGCAGGGCTTTAAGGCCGACGCCTCGGCCGCCGACGTTGCCACGCACCGTGACACCCTGTCGGACCACGAGATCGACGCCGTGGCCGCGCAGCTGAATGTGAAGCGCGAAGAAGTCATCGAGATGGAAACCCGCATGGCGGGTGGTGATGTGCTGCTGGACCCCGCCCCGTCCGATGACGGCGAGCAGGCGTTTGGCCCCATTGCTTACCTGGCAGACGCGTCGCACGAGCCCACCGCCATGATCGAGTCGCGCCAGCGCGACGCCCTGGCCACCGACGGCATTGCCAACGCCCTGGCCAGCCTGGACGACCGCAGCCGCCGCATCGTGGAAGAGCGCTGGCTCAAGGTCAACGACGACGGCTCCGGCGGCATGACGCTGCACGACCTGGCCGCCGTGTACGGCGTGAGCGCCGAGCGCATTCGCCAGATCGAAGTGGCCGCCATGAAGAAGATGAAAAAGGCCCTGGCCGAATACGCCTGACCGGGCCGGGCAGCGGGGTTAATATCCCAGGCCGCAGAAGTTGCCTCGCGGGGCCCCAGTTCTGGGGCCCCGCGTCGTTTGGCCCCCCGAATATTCTTCAAGGAGATTGCACCCCATGCCCTCACGTCCCGCCTTTACCGGCCGTGTTTCCCGCCGTGCTTCGCTGTTGATCGCGCTGGCTGCCGCGTCCCCGTGGGCGCTGGCGCAAAGCGCCGGCAAGGCTACCGCTACGGCGCCCGCGCCACTGGCCTGGCCGACCAAGCCGCTGAAGATCATTGTGGGCTTTCCAGCCGGTTCGTCGCCGGACCTGACGGCGCGCACGTTCTCGGAGCCCCTATCCAAGGCCTTGGGCCAGCCCGTGATCGTGGACAACAAGGTGGGTGCAGGCGGCAACATTGGTGCCGACGCAGTGGCCAAGGCCCGTGACGACCACACCATCGGGCTGATGATCAACGGCAACATGACGATTGCAAAGCTGCTGAACCCGGCGGTTCCGTATGACCCGATCAAGGACTTGGCACCGCTCAGCCTAATCGGCACGTCGCCGCTGATCCTCACGGCCCCCGTCAACCAGCCTGGCGTGGCTGCCAACGGCACTGCGCGGGACTTCTTCGTGGCCGCACGCAACGGGGGCGACAAGTGGAGCTATGGCACGCCAGGCGTAGGCACCGTGGGCCATATCGGCACCGAGCTGCTCAAGGCACGCAGCAACATCAACCCCGTGCATGTGCCCTACCCCGGCTATCCGCAGGTGGCCAACGCGATGCTAGGCGGCCAGTTGCAGATGGCGCTGCTGCCCCCGGCGCTGGCCCAGGCCCAGGTGCGTGCAGGCAAGCTGCGCGCGATCGGCGTCACCTCGTCCGGCCGCAGCCCGCTGGCCCCCGATGTGCCGAGCCTGGCCGAGGCTGGCATCAGCAACTTCAACCTGGAGATCTGGAACGCCTTCGCAGCGCCCTCCACCATGCCCAAGCCCATCCAGGCCAAGCTGGCCGCGCTGCTCAGCGAGATCGCCCGCAGCGAGGACGTGCGCAGCAAGCTGTTCCAGCAAGGGTGGCAGACGGTGGGCTCGTCGCCCGAAGGCCTGGCCAACCGCATCAAAGCCGACACCAATCTGCTGGGCGGCGTGATTGCGATGCGCGGCATCAAGGCCGAATAAGGCCCGAGGGCGTCAACTCGTGCGGGGCCACACAGCGCCCCGCGCCACGGCGGCTTGGCACAGACCCAGGGTCACCCAGAGGCTGGGGCTTAGCCCCCGGCCTCGGCCAACAACACCTTCACATCGGCCGCCAGGGCCTGCGCGCCGCTGCCGTAGCGGTTGTAGACCCGCAGGCGGCCTGCAGGGTCGTACACGTAGCTGCCCGCCGAGTGGTCCATGGTGTAGCTGGTGGGCGTCTTGCCATCGACCTTTTTGTAGTAAATCTTGAAGTCCTTGGCCACGGCAGCCAGCTGCTCGGGCGTGCCATACAGCGCCAGGAAGCTTGGATCGAAATTGGCCATGTAGGCCTTGAGCACCTCGGGCGTGTCGCGCTCCGGGTCTACGGTCACAAAAATACCCTGCAGGCGGTCACCGTCCTTGCCCAGCATCTGCTTGACCTCGGCCAGCTCCTGCATCGAGGTGGGGCACACGTCGGGGCACTGGGTATAGCCAAAGAACACCACCACCACCTTGCCGGCAAAGTCCTTGATGTGGCGCGGTTGGCCGTTGTGGTCGGTCAGGGGAATGTCGCGAGCGTATTCAGCACCGGTGACGTCCACACCCCTGAACTCGGCCTTTTTCTCGGAACATGCGCCCAGGAGGCCGGTAGCGCAGAGGGATAGTGCACCAGCAGCTATCAAATGAAGAGCATTTCGTTTCTGCATGGAGGTCATCACAGCACGTAGTGGTCCACCAGCAGTGCCGCAAACAGCACGCTCAGATGGATGAGGGAAAAGCGGAAGGTCTTGCGGGCCAGAGCGTCCGAATAGTTGCGCCACAGCGCGAACGCATACCCGCAGAAACCGAGACTGAGCAGCACAGCGGCAGCCAGATAGATCCAGGAACTCATGCCATAGATGAACGGCATCATGCACCCGGCCAGAAGGATCAGCGTGTACAGAAACACCTGCAAACGCGTGAACTCATTGCCATGCGTGACGGGCAGCATGGGCAAGCCAGACTTGCGGTAGTCCTCCACCCGGTACAGGGCAAGCGCCCAGAAGTGCGGCGGCGTCCACAAAAAGATGATGAGGAAGAGAATGAGCGCCTCGGGCCCCACATCGTTGGTCATGGCCGCCCAGCCCAGCACCGGTGGCATGGCCCCGGAGGCGCCGCCGATCACGATGTTCTGGGGCGTGAGGGGTTTGAGGATCACGGTGTAGACCACCGCATAACCCACAAAGGTGGCGAAGGTGAGCCACATGGTCAGCGGGTTGATCCAGACGTACAGCAGCACAGAGCCTACGGCACAGAGGACGGCTGAGAACAGCAGCGTCTGCGCGTTGGACAGCTCGCCCTTGGCCGTAGGGCGCCAGGCGGTGCGCTTCATCTTGGCGTCGATACCCTGCTCGACGATGCAATTGAACGCGGCCGCAGCGCCGGCCACCAGCCACACACCCAGGCAGGCCAGCGCCATGTGGCCCAGTTGCGCAGCATTGGGCAGGCCGGGCACGGCCAGCACCATTCCGATCAGCGCACAAAAGACGATGAGCTGCACCACGCGGGGCTTGGTCAGCGCATAAAACTGCTGGAACCGTGAGGGCGGTGCAGCAATGGCGGAGGGGGCAACACTCATGCAGATACTCTCGATGCGCCCGTGGGCGCGGAAAACTCTCGGGGCGCGGGTGCCGCGCGGCTGGACACCAGGGACCAGGTCAGCACCACCACCAGGGCAGCGGCGCCGCCGGTGTGCAGCACCGCGGCCACCAGGGGCCAGTCCAGCACCACGTTGGACAAACCCGTCACCAGCTGCAGCAAGGCCAGACCGCCAATCCACCGGGCCTGCGTAGGCAACACGCCATTGCGATGGAAGCGCCAGGCCATCAGGCCCAGTGCCAGCAGCACCACATAGGCCATCAGGCGGTGCACGTAATGAATGGCGGTGAGCGCAGCAAAGCTGATGTGGCTACCGTCTTGCAACATGCCCAGCTTGCGCCAGATCTGGAAGCCCTGCGCAAAGTCCATGGCGGGCCACCAGCTGCCCTGGCAGGTGGGAAAGGTGGTGCATGCCAGCACCGCATAGTTGGTGCTGACCCAGCCACCCAGCACCACCTGCAGGGCCAGCAGCAGCGCCGTCAATATCAGTCCCCAGCGCAGCACGGGGGACAAGGCCACCGGTGAGCGCCCCTGGGCACTGTGGGTATGGCGCACGGCCTGCACACACAACAGTGCCAGCAGCACCAGACCACCGATCAGATGCAGGGTGACGATGGCGGGAAAAAGCTTCATGGTCACCGTGAGTGCGCCAAACGCGCCCTGCAAGCACACCCACAACAAGGTCACCGTGGGCCACCAGGGACTGAGCGGCGGCGCCTGCTGTCCGCCCTCACGCCGAGCACGCCGTTGCTGTACCCAGGACGACACAGTGATCACAATGATCAGCACCCCCACCCCCGTCGCCAGGTAACGGTGGATCATCTCGATCCAGGCCTTGCCGTGCGTCACGGGGCCGGTCGGCATGGCCTCCTGGGCGGCCGCAATCTCGGCGCGGGCACCCACCGGGCTGGCGCTGCCATAACAGCCGGGCCAGTCGGGACAACCCAGGCCCGAATCGGTCAAGCGTGTGAAGGCGCCGAACAGCACCAGATCAAACGTGAGGAACAGCGTGAGCACCGTGAGCGCCTGCAAGCGCCGCATGGGCGTGCTGCGGCGATTGCGCGCCCACACCCAGACCAGCGGCCCCAGCGCGATCACCAGGCCGAGCAGCATCAGCTCGAACACTGGGGCCAGGTCGTACAGCGGTTGGGTATCGGTCATGGCTTGACCGGCCGCCCCGGCTCGTCCCACGAAGAAGAAGCGCGCAGCAGCCGCTCCAGGTCCCGCTTGGCCTTGGCGGCGCCACTGGTGTCCATGGCCGCCGGAAAACGCATCATCCAGTTGCCCATCGGGTCCACCACATAGAGGTGGTCTGCCAGTTGCTGGCCCGGGGCCGGCTCCAGCCAGGCCTTGACGGCACTGGGCTCGACCCGCAACACAGTGGCTTGCTGCAGGGCGGGCGTGAGAGCGGCGGGTGGCAGGGCGTTGTCGTTGATCAGCCAGACCCAGTCCACCCGGTCTTTTTCCTTACCCAAGCTCTCGCGCAGCTGGCGCTGCAGGTACAGGTGCTTCTGGCAGGCCGGATCGCAATCGCCTCCGGCCACACTTACCAGCAACCATTGGCCTTTGAGGGACTCCAGCCGCTTGGCCCCGCCATCGAGCGTGGAGGCGGTGAGCGCAGGCACGGTGCGCTGGGGGTTGATCAGCTCGCCGTAAACGCGCCGCCCCTCCGGGCGGATCACGTAGTAGGTGAAGTACGAGGCGACCACTGGCGCGGCGCAGATCAGCAGCACGCCCAGCATCTTCCAGCGCCCATGGCGCGCACGCTGTGCGGTGGCGACCGCCTCCCCCGCCTCGGGCAAGGTGTGTACGGTCAGCCCCAGCGGGTGCTCCGCACGCGCCTCAGGCGGCAGGCTGGCTGCGCGGGCGAATGAACCGTCGGACGATTTGGAACCAGACATAAAGGAGTGCTATCAGGCCGCAGAGCCCGAACCATTGAAATGCGTAACCGTAGTGTTTTTCGACACCTGCGCCGACCACAGGCCAGTCGCGCAGCAGGCCATCGCCCGCGTCGCCCACTGGGCCCGTCTGCAACACCGTGAGGAGGGCGAGCGCCAGACCGGTTTCGGTGCGGAACGCTGCCAAGTCCAGATTTTGCCGGATGCGGGAAGACCCCTGTGCACTATCGCCCCCCTGGAACTCGTACAGCCGCGAGGGCGACAAGGCCACACGGCCTTGAATGCGCACCTCGGTATCCGCCGGCGTGGTCACGGAAGGCAGTTGGGTGCGGTCCTGGAAATTGCGAGCCACCCATCCCCGTTGCACAAGCACCACCCCAGCGCCATCGCCAGAAAGTTGCAGTGGTGTGAGCACAAAAAACCCAGGGCGCCCCTGCATCTGCCGGTTGTCCAGATACACCGTGTGCTCAGGCAGCCAGCGCCCCTGCAGCATCACAGCACGGTGTACGAGGGCTTGTTGGGCCTCGGGCGTCGCGCTAGCCGGGTCTGTCAGCGTACGCCCGTCTATAGCCGGCTGGCTGGCCCGCGCATCCAGCATCGCCTGCAGCGACTCTTTCTGGGCGGCTCGCGACAATTGCCAACGCCCCAAAGAGGCAGTGACCAGCATGCCCACCACGGCAGCCAGGGTAATGAGCCAAAAACGCAGGCCCGCAGGACGGTGAAGGGGGGTCACAGGATAATGCGCTCCATGAAATACCTCGTAGTGCTGGCGTTCATCGCCATTTTGGCCAGCCTGGCATCGGCCTTGTTCTTCATGATGCGCAACGGACGCGACGACAAGAGCAAGGGCAACCACATGGCCAAGGCGCTGGCGGTGCGTGTGGGGCTGTCCATCGTGCTGTTCTTGTGCATTCTGGTCGCTTGGCAGTTGGGATACATCCAGCCCACCGGGCTGCCCGCCACCCGTTGACCCTGGGGCTTGATCCGCCAACCGGAGAACCTGCGCCCATCACAGGCTACTGCTGACCCGCACCACCGAGCGGTAGAACAAAAAAAGCGCCGCGAGGCGCTTTTTTTGATGGCGTCCGGGCCTGGCTTACATCCAGTAGACCAGCACGTACAGGCCCAGCCACACCACGTCCACAAAGTGCCAGTACCAGGCAGCACCTTCAAAGCCAAAGTGCTTGTCGGCCGTGAAGTGGCCCTTTTGCAGGCGCAGCGTGATCACCAGCAGCATCAGCATACCCAGGAACACGTGGAAGCCGTGGAACCCGGTGAGCATAAAGAACGTGGAACCAAACACACCCGAGCTGAGCTTGAGATTCAGGTCGGTGTAGAGGTGGTAGTACTCGTAACCCTGCACCAGCAGGAACACGAAGCCCAGCAGCACCGTGGCCCACATGAAACCGATGGTCTTGCCACGTTGGTTTTCACGCAGAGCGTGGTGGGCAATGGTCAGCGTCACGCCCGAGGTCAACAGCAGCGCGGTGTTGATCGTGGGCAGCCAGAAGGGGCCTACGGTCTGGAAGGGTTCGATGATGCCGGCGGGCGATGCCGTGACACCGGCAGCCATGCTGGGCCAGACGGCCTTGAAGTCAGGCCACAGCAGCGCGTTGTCCAGGCTACCCAGCGCAGGCACCGAGTGCGAGCGCGCCCACCACAGGGCGGTGAAGAACGCTCCAAAGAACATCACCTCGGAGAAGATGAACCAACTCATGCTCCAGCGGTACGACAGGTCGATCTTGTGACCGTACAGGCCGCCTTCGCTCTCGCGCACTGCGTCGCCAAACCACTGGTACAGCGTGAACAGCCACCACACCAGCCCCACGGCCAGCGAATATTTGCCCCAGTCGTGACCATTGATCCACTGGCCAGCGCCCAGGATCACAAAGAACAGACCGGCCGCGGCCATCACCGGGTGGCGAGACTCGGCGGGCACATAGTAGTACGGGGTTCCGCCGTGGGTTGATGCACTCATTTCAGCTCCTGATTCTCAAAATCTTTGTTTTCAGTATTTGTTCGCACAAACCAGCCAACACACTCACACGACCCAGTTCACCAGCCCGATCAGGCCCATGACCAACAAAAAAACTGCCATCAATCCCACCACGATGATGTGGATCGGGTTGAGTTTTTCGACATCTTGCTGGTACTCGCTGCCTTTGCGCAAGCCAATCAGCGACCATGCCACCGCGCGCACCGTGCGCAGCAATGAGCCTTTGCGTTGCGACGGCTTCACGCCTGCGGATGGCCCGCGCGGCGCGCTCATGAGCCCGCTCCTTGCAAGGCCGCCGCATTGACACCCGGCACCACGGCAGCGGCCGTTGATTCGGGGGCTGCG
Source organism: Acidovorax sp. FG42 (assembly GCF_057809195.1). Taxonomy (NCBI): domain Bacteria; kingdom Pseudomonadati; phylum Pseudomonadota; class Betaproteobacteria; order Burkholderiales; family Comamonadaceae; genus Acidovorax; species Acidovorax sp. FG42. The sequence goes on from NZ_JBMDJM010000007.1 coordinate 106,654, forward strand.
GGCGTTTTACCGCCCACTTCAAAGAAGGTGTACGACAGCGTGATCGTGGTGACGTCTTTGGACAATTTCGGATCAATCACGAACGCCACGGGCCAGGTTTTCTTTTCACCGGGCTCCAGGGTGTACTGATTGAAGCAAAAGCATTCCAGCTTGTTGAAGTGCGCAGCGGCCTGCCGGGGCGCGTAACTGGGAATGGCCTGGGCGGCCATACGGCGGTTCTGCACGTTCTGGAACTCGTACATCACCGTCGTCAGCTCACCAGGGTGCACCTGCACGGAACGCTGCGCCGGCTTGAAGTCCCAGGGGCCGCGCGAGTTCGCGTCGAACTCCACCGTGATGGTGCGCGACTTGTCCACCTGGGTATTGGCGGGTACGCGCACATCCTTGCCGGCCACACCGTTGCCCGGCACCTGCCGCTCCGACAGCGACAGGATGTTGATGCCCGTCATCTCGCAGATGTGCTTGTAGATGGGGATCAGCACGTAGCCGAAGGCGAACATGCCGGCCGCAATCACGACCAGCTTGCCGACCATCTTGGCGTTTTCGCGGTGCAGGCTCATGGGGTGGGCCGGTGGCTCAGCGGGACAGCAAGACCACCTTGACCATGAACCCGACAAAGAACACCGCCGCCACGGACGCCAGGATCAGCGCCAGCCGCAGGTTGTTCTTCTTTTGCTCGGGGGTCATGGACATGGTGTTCAGCCAATCACGCGGGTTGCCGTGGCGTCCAGCTTGGGAGGATTCTCAAACGTGTGGAAAGGCGCGGGGGAAGGAACTTCCCACTCCAGACCCTCGGCACCGTCCCATGGCTTGGCAGGGGCCTTGGAGCCGTTGCCACGCATGGCTGGCAGTACCACGGCCAGGAAGAAGTACACCTGCATCAGACCGAAACCAAACGCGCCCACCGAGGCAATCGCGTTGAAGTCAGCGAACTGCATGGGGTAGTCGGCATAACGACGGGGCATGCCAGCCAGACCCAGGAAGTGCATCGGGAAGAAGGTGATGTTGAACGTGATCAGCGAGCCCCAGAAGTGGATCTGGCCACGGGTTTCGGAATACATCACGCCGGTCCACTTGGGCAGCCAGTAGTACACGCCAGCAAACATGGAGAACAGCGAACCGGCCACCAGCACGTAGTGGAAGTGGGCCACCACGTAGTAGGTGTCTTGCAGCTGGATGTCGATGGGGGCCATGGCCAGGATCAGGCCGGTGAAACCACCCATGGTGAACACGAAGATGAAGCCCACGGCAAACAGCATGGGGGTTTCAAACGTCATCGAACCGCGCCACATGGTGGCGATCCAGTTGAAGATCTTCACGGCCGTGGGCACGGAGATCAGCATCGTGGCGTACATGAAGAACAACTGGCCAGTCACAGGCATGCCGGTCGTGAACATGTGGTGGGCCCACACGATGAACGACAGGATGGCGATGGACGAAGTGGCGTACACCATGGAGGCATAGCCGAACAGCTTCTTGCGGCTGAACGCAGGCACGATCTGACTGATGATGCCGAAAGCCGGCAAGATCATGATGTACACCTCGGGGTGACCGAAGAACCAGAAGATGTGCTGGTACATCACCGGGTCACCACCACCGGCGGGGTTGAAGAAGCTGGTGCCGAAGTGACGGTCCGTCAGCGTCATGGTGATGGCACCGGCCAGCACAGGCATCACGGCAATCAGCAGATAGGCGGTGATGAGCCAGGTCCAGGCGAACATGGGCATCTTCATCAGCGTCATGCCAGGGGCGCGCATGTTCAGGATGGTCACGATGATGTTGATCGAGCCCATGATGGACGAAGCACCCAGGATGTGCATCGCGAAGATGCCGGCATCCATGGAAGGACCCATTTGCAACGTCAACGGTGCGTACAGCGTCCAGCCGGCAGCGGGAGCGCCACCGGGCATGAAGAACGAGCTGACCAGCATCAGTGCAGCAGGAATCATCAGCCAGAAGCTGAAGTTGTTCATGCGCGCAAAGGCCATGTCGGAGGCGCCGATCTGCAGCGGGATCATCCAGTTCGCAAAACCCACGAAGGCCGGCATGATGGCGCCGAACACCATGATGAGGCCGTGCATGGTGGTGAGCTGGTTGAACAGCTCAGGGTTCACCAGTTGCAGGCCGGGCTGGAACAGCTCGGCGCGGATCAGCAGGGCCAGGATGCCCCCGACCATCAGCATGGTGAACGAGAACAGCAGGTACAGCGTACCGATGTCTTTGTGGTTGGTGGCGAACACCCAGCGGCGCCAGCCGGTGGGGCCATGGTGGTCGTGGCCGTCGTGTGCGTGGTCGCCAGCGTGCCCGTGGTTGTCGAGTACTGCGCTCATGGTGAATTCCTCAATACGATGGGGCGATGATTACTTGCCACGCAGGGCCAGAACTTCAGCAGGCTGCACCAGCTGGCCGGTCTTGTTGGACCAGTTGTTCTTGGTGTAGGTGACCACGGCGGCGATGTCGGTGTCGCTCAGCTGCGCCCATGCAGGCATGGCGCCATTGTTCTGGCCCTTAAGCAAGACCTGGATCTGCTTGGCATGGTCGGCATCCAGCACCACGGCAGCACCGTCGAGTGGCTTGATGGGGCCAGCGCCCTTGCCGTTGGCCTGGTGGCAGGCAGCGCAGTTGGCCGCATACACCTTCTCGCCGCGCTTGAGGATGTCGTCCAGCGCCCACACCTTCGTGGGGTCGTCCAGCTTGGCTGCGGCCTTCTTCTTTTGTTCGGCCACCCAGGCGGTGTAGTCCTCGGCGGACACGACCTTCACGTGGATGGGCATGTAGGCGTGTTCCTTGCCGCACAGCTCAGCGCACTGGCCGTAGTAGTCGCCGATCTTCTCGGCGCGGAACCAGGTGTCACGCACAAAGCCCGGGATCGCGTCCTGCTTGATGCCGAAGGCAGGCACCATGAAGGCGTGGATCACGTCGTTGGCCGTGGTGATGATGCGGATCTTCTTGTTGACCGGCACCACCATGGGGTTGTCCACCTTGAGCAGGTAGTTGGCCGGGGCGTCCTTGACGTTGCCGCTGTCAGACATCACACGGTGGCTGCTGTCCAGTGTGGAGATGAAGGCCAAGCCTTCGCCTTCGCCGGTGATGTAGTCATAGCCCCACTTCCACTGGTAGCCCGTGGTCTTGATCGTGAGGTCGGCGTTGGTAGTGTCCTTCTGGGCGACCAGCACCTTGGTGGCGGGCAAGGCCATGAGGATCACGATGATGAACGGAACAATGGTCCAGACCACTTCGACCGTCACCGACTCATGGAAGTTGGCAGCCTTCGCGCCCTTGGAGCGGCGATGCTTCCAGATCGAGTAGAACATCACGGAGAACACTGCAACAAAGATCACCGTGCAGATGATCAGCATCATCCAATGCAGAAAATGCTGCTCTTCTGCGATCTTGGTGACGGGCGGCGCCAGGTTCAGCTGGTTGACTGCAGGGCCGCCAGGCAGGTCCTGAACGGCATGGGCTGCGGAGCCCACCCATGCACTGGCAATCAGCAGCAGAGAAGCCAGCTTGTTGGAAATGCTCTTCATAGTTCTCACTTACTTCTAAGCCTCAATTTAACCAATCCCTTTCGCGCGCCTGCGTGGGGTCAGGCAGCGCGCAAGGCCATGCGGATCTCCGATGCCAAGGCCGGCCGGAGCTCTGGGCGCACATAGCGCCCCACCTCCACCGAACGGCCCTGTGCAGACAGCGTGATCAGCGAATGGTCTCCCGTCTTGGGCTCTACGCGAACCCGGCTCCGGTCAAACTCCGCGCGCTCCAGCCTGCCTGCTGTCTCCAGCTCCACTACAAGGCGTGAGCCCTGCAATGAAATCCTCTCGCCATCCGCCGCATGGCGACCGTACATGGCGAATGCAATCCCTACTGCCACGATTTCGAGCCAGGCGAAGGGCATCACCAGGTGGGCGCCGAGCATCCAGAAGAATGTCGCGATCCCCAGGGACACCACACACAGCGACAGATACATCCAGCCCAATTGCGTCGGCGTGACCGAACAATTGCGAACCAGACGCCAGTCAATGCGCTGACCCGACACCGTGGCAAAACGAAAAACCAAGCCCGTCACCGTGAGTGCTCACAAGACTGCCGGCTGCAGCACACGTTGCGCCTTGGGCACAACAGGCACAGCCTGCCAAATTGCGCGGGAAGATGCCCGAAATCTTAATAACCAAGAATTGTAGCGTGCCTTGTTCCAAGTCATTGACACGCCGTTACAGGTTAGTTCTCAGTGCCGCCCTTGCGCAACATGGCGCGCATGTCCTGCAGCGACACCGCACTGCTGGAACTGACGCGCACCCGGGGTGCAGGCTTGAAGGCATGGCCATAGATGATTTCAAAAGTCAGTGCCAACTGACCTTTCTGGCCCGGATCGGCCAGACGCTCGGACAGCACTTGGTAGAGCTTGTCGCGCCAGCGCCGTCCGCGCAATGAGGGAAAGCGATCAGGATGCAAATTCGCACCCAGCTCGCGCAGCTCTTGAACCAGCCGCTCGGGCGTGGCAAAGGTAAGCGTGATGCGTTCCATATCCATCACCGGCTCTGCAAAACCGGCGTGCACCAGCATGTCTCCCCAGTCGTGCATGTCGGTGAAGGCATGGCCCGCAGGCGGCCACCCCATGGCGGCGTACACGCCGTGCAGCTCACGGAGGGTGTCCGGTCCGAGACACGAGAACATCAGATAGCCATCCACCGCCAGGGCGCGGTGCCAGCGGCCGATCAGGTCTTGCGGGTCGGCAGCCATGTGCAGCGCCATGTTGGACCACAACATCTGTACGCTGGCATCGGCTGGCGGCCCGACTTGCAAGGCCCCTGCACCCCAGCGGGCGGGGTTCCACCAGGGCTTGGCCAATGCCTGCCTCGCCACAGGTTCGCAATGCGCGCTGGTCTCATACACCTGGCAACGCGCCTGCGGGTAGCGAGCACTCACCAGGGCATGCGTCTGCAGACCCCCACGCACTGGGTCCCAATGGCACCAGGAGGCGGGTGCCTGGCGAATCCACTGCAACCGGTCCTCCATGCGGCGCGCCACCTCTTCGTGCAGCCAGGGGGACGCGGCCGGGGCCGCAGCATGCCAGCGGGCTGCGGCAACAGGATCAATGGTGGGGGGACGCTCGGAGGACATGGGCGGGGCAGAAGGACGCGCGAGTATATTGATTCATGCTCTTTTTGGGTTTGCCAGGGATTTCACGCCGCCTCCACGCCTGGGTGGACAAAGTGCCTAGCCAGTGCGCCGTGTGCCACGCCTGGCCGTCGCAGCGTGTCTGCAATGCGTGTGTGATGCGGTTTGCCCAGCCTGCCACGCGTTGCCAGCGCTGCGCGCTGCGGGTGCCCGCAGGGGTTGCCGTGTGCGGCGCCTGCCTGCAGAACCCGCCCAGCTTCGACGCCTGCATTGCCGCCGTGGACTACGCGTACCCATGGGCCGACGCTCTGGCGCAGTTCAAGTTCAGGGGCGACCCGGGATGGGCCAGGGCCTTGGCCACCCTGATGCGCAGCACGCCCTGGATGGAGCCGGCACTGGAGGCGGCCGACCGGGTACTGGCAGTCCCCCTGTCCACCGAGCGCCTGCGCGAGCGGGGCTTCAACCAGTCGGCCCTTCTGGCAAGGCAACTGGCTGGCACCAAGGCGGACTGCCACACCCTACTGCGACTGCATGCCACCGAAGTCCAAAGCGGCCTGCCCCGGGTGCAGCGGCTGCGCAATCTCCGCGGCGCCTTCGCCGTAGAGCCCGCCCGCGCAGCCAGCCTGCGTGGCCAGCGGGTGGTACTGATCGATGACGTGATGACCACGGGCGCCACCCTGCATGCAGCCACCTTGGCACTGCGCGAGGCAGGTGTCGCGCATGTCACGGCCACTGTGCTGGCGCGCACAGGGCTGGACTGAAAAGCGCCAGACAGGTACCGAACCGGCACCGAACGAACACCGAACAGGTACTAAAGGGATACTTTTGATTACGAGCGGTTGCTCAACTCACAGGTCCAACGATGACAATGGCGGTCATGTTCCATATCGTCCTCGTCGAACCCGAGATTCCGCCCAACACCGGCAATGTGATTCGCCTGGCGGCCAACACCGGGTGCTCGCTGCACCTGATCGAGCCCCTGGGGTTCTCGATGGAAGACCGCCAGATGCGTCGTGCAGGGCTGGATTACCACGAATATGCCAGCGTGCAGGTCCATGCAGGCTGGACGGCCTTTCTGCGGGACACCCAGCCGGACCCGACCCGGATGTTTGCGATGACCACCCACGGCTCGCAACCCGTGCACTCCACCTGCTTTCTGCCCGGCGACTGGCTGGTGTTTGGCGCGGAAACGCGGGGGCTGCCCCCCGAGTTGCGCGAGAGCTTCCCACCAGCGCAGCGCCTGCGCCTGCCCATGGTGCCCGGTCAGCGCAGCCTCAATTTGTCCAACGCCGTGGCGGTCACCGTGTTCGAGGCCTGGCGGCAGAACAGCTTTGCCATGCCTGATGGGCAGGTGATGGTCGAGCCCGAGGGCACGATCATCAGCGGGTTCGCACAGCTCAACTGAGCTGGCCGGACTTTTCCGCCATGGCGCGGGGCACATGTTCGGTCAGGAAGTCCAGAAACACCCGCGTGCGCGCGGGCAGCATGCGGCCCGAGGGCAACGCTGCGTAGATCGTGTAACGCGAAAAGATCCAGCCCGGCAGGATATGGACCAGCTCGCCCCGGGCCAGGTGCTCCTCGGCCAGCAGGCGCGACGTGACAGCCACGCCTGCCCCATCCACAGCGGCGCGCATCAGCAGCTCGGTGCTGACGGACTGCAGCACCGCCGGTGCGTCCACCTCTTCGTCTGGCACATCCGCCCGCAGCGACTGCAGGCGCAGCTTGCGGCCAGGCCCTGACTGCAGGCGCACGGGCGCGCTCGAGTCGCGCAGGTAGTCGTGGTGAATCAGGTCTTGCGGCTCGCGCGGAATGCCCCGGCGCTCCAGGTAATCGGGGGACGCCACCACAATCGCCTCACCCTGCACCAGAGGACGCGCGACGATGTTGGCATCAAAGTCCTCGCCCGCCACCATGATGGTCACGTCGAACTCATCCACACGGCTGGAGGCATAGGCGTCCATGCTGATGTCGAGCATGAGCTTGGGATAGTAGGCATGCCACACCGCCACCATGGGGGCCAGAAAGTTGGTGGCCAGCACCGGCGCCGCCACGATGCGGATGGTGCCGCGCAGATCGCGCGTGCTGGCGGCAGCGGCGGCCTCGGCGTCGTCGATCTCGTGCAGGATGGCGCGCACCCGCTGCAGGTACGACTCCCCCGCGTCGGTGAGCGCCAGCTTGCGGGTGGTGCGCTGCAGCAGGCGTGTGCCCAGGTGCTGCTCCAGCTCGGCCACCATGCGGGTGACCACGGGGGGCGACATGTCCATGGCGCGGGCGGCGGCGGCAAAGCCGCCCTCCTCCACCACGCGTTCGAAAATTTTCATGGCTTGCAGGCGGTCCATGGTTCAGACCTCCTGCCCGCTGGTGGCCCGGCTCAGGCCGGGGCGCCGAAGTTGCGCGCCAGCGACTCGGCCACGCACACCGGCTTGTCGCTGCCCTCGCGCTCCACGGTCACCAGCCAGGTCATCTGCATGCCATCGGGCGCCACGGGCTCGGCAGCCTGCAGCGTGAGGCGCGCGCGCAAGCGGCTGCCCACCGGCACCGGTGCCGTGAAGCGCACCTTGTTGAGCCCGTAGTTCACGCCCATGCGTGCCCCCTCGATCGTGAGGCCCACCTCGAAGAACTTGGGAATCAGCGACAGCGTGAGAAACCCGTGCGCAATGGGCGCGCCAAATGGCCCGGCCTTGGCACGCTCCGGGTCCACGTGGATCCACTGGTGGTCGCCCGTGGCCTCGGCGAACAGGTTGACCTGTTCCTGCGTGATGGTGATCCAGTCGGTCACAGCGACCTCCTGGCCCACGCAGGCGCTGACTTCGGAATAAGAGCGGAAGATTTTCATCGTTGCAATGTAGCCCCGCGCTCTGGCGCGCCTTGTCTGCCGGGTGACAGGTGTTTTCCCGGGGGAGTGGATGTACGTCGTGCTTCACGCTGTCCTTCAAGAATTGAGCCACGAGCAGATCCCTTGCCACTGCTCCAGGTCGCGCGCAACGCGGCCAGGGGCCACGTCAAACAGCGTGAGTCCGTGCGCTGCCAGGTGGATGTAGTTTTGCGTGTCGCGCAGATAGCCCAGCACCGGAAACCCCAGGCTGTCCACAAAGTGGTGCAGCTGCTCGGCCGCCTTGGTGCGCGCATCCACCCGCATGCCGACGATGCCCACCGGCACCCCGGCGGCGTGGCGGTGCTCGGCCAGCTGGTCCAGGAAGGCGCGCGTGGCAAAGATGTCGAACACGCTGGGCTGCAGCGGCACGATGACCTTGTCGGCCAGCTTGAGCACGTCGTTCAGGCGCCAGCCGTGCAGGCCGGCGGGCGTGTCGAGCACCGCGTGGGTGGTGCCCTTGGGCGGGCGGCTGATGACGTCCGAGCTGGTGTCCCAGCTGCCGATGGGGCGCGCAGCGGGCGGGCGCAGGCCCAGCCACAGCCGGGCGGACTGCTGCCGGTCGGTGTCGCCCAGAATCACGGGATGCCCCTGGCTGGCAAAGTAGCCCGCGATGTTGGTGGACAGCGTGGACTTGCCCACGCCGCCCTTCGGGTTGGCGACAACAACTACTGGCATGACAAGCTCCTTGGAATCTGCAGGTCCATGAAAATACAAGCCAAATCAGCTTCAAGCGCAATATCCATATGCGCTTGCAGCTATCAAATCAGAAGCATCCCCTGACACCCCAGCGGTGCCGCAGCCGCCTCAGGCGTGCTCGCCACCGCGCTTGACGAAGAACAGCCCCGCCCCCACCGCCATCAGCAAACCGCCAAACACGCGGTTTTGCGCCCGCACCGCCCGCGCGCTGCGCATCAGACGGCGCAGGGCACTGGCCCCCGCAGCGTAGCCGTGCATGACCACCACGTCCACCGTCACGGTGGTGGCGGCCATCACCAGCAGCTGCGTCCACAGCGGGCGCGTGTCGGTCATGAACTGGGGCAGCACGGCCACCATGAAGATGATGCCCTTGGGGTTGGTGGCGTTGGTCAGAAAACCTGTGAGGCAGCGTTTTTGCCAGGTGCCCGCCGACTCGGTCTTATCCCCTTGCACCGGCGACTTGTCGCCAGCCCGCCACTGGCAGAAGCCCACATAGATCAGGTAACACGCGCCCAGCACCTTGACGATGCTGAACGCCACCTCGGACGCCAGCAGCAGCGAGCCCACGCCCGCCCCAGCAATCAGCAAAATCAGCAGCAGCCCCAGCTGCAGGCCCAGGATGGTGGCGCCCGTCTTGCGCACGCCAAACGACAGACCATGGCTCATCGACAACACAGCCCCCGAGCCCGGCGACACCGCAATCAGGCAAGACGCCGCAAAAAAAGCCAGCCAAGTCTGCAGATCCATGGGTCACCGTGCCTGTGTGCGAAGAAGGGCCCGCATCTTAGCAACGCAGGGGCCCCGGCACCATGACCTGCATAAAAACAGGCGCAGGCGCTAGATAATCATACCCGAACAGCTATCAAATATATAGCGCCACAGATCCACCACACGGCAACCGCCCCGACGCCTTGCGGCGGTGCCAGAATCTGGCACACCCGCCCCGCACATCGGGAGCGCGGTGTTCTGCCTCCCCACGACGACCTCCAGCGCACTCTGCCCCATGGAACACGCCCCCACCTGGCTCACCTACGGTTTCCTGTACCTCACCGCCGCCGTGCTGGCCGTGCCCATTGCCAAGGCGCTGGGCCTGGGCGCCATCATTGGCTACCTGGCGGCAGGCATCGCCATCGGGCCCTGGGGCCTGGGGCTGGTCAGCAACGTGCAGGACATCCTGCACTTCGCCGAGTTCGGCGTGGTGCTCATGCTCTTTCTGGTCGGGCTGGAACTGCAACCCAGCCGCCTGTGGGCCCTGCGCCGCCCCATTTTTGGCACTGGCACGGCCCAGGTGCTGGGCTGCGCCGCCGTGCTGTTTGCACTGGGCGCGCTGGCCGGCCTGCCCTGGCGCGTGAGCCTGGTGGGCGCGCTGGGACTGGCGCTGTCGTCCACAGCCATTGCGTTGCAGTCGCTGGCCGAGCGCAACCTCATGCGCACGCAAAGCGGACAGGCGGGCTTTTCGATCCTGCTGTTCCAGGATGTGGCGGCCATCCCCATCCTGGCCCTGCTGCCGGTGCTGGGCGCAGCCGCTGGTGAAGGCGCGGGCCACACACCGGGCGAGATGGTGCTGGAGGTGCTCAAGATCGTCGGGGTGATCGCGGCCATCATCCTCGGCGGGCGCCTGCTGCTGCGCCCCGTGCTGCGCTGGATCGCCAAGAGCAAAACCCCCGAAATCTTCACCGCCGCCGCGCTGCTGCTGGTGGTGGGCATTGCCTACCTGATGGTGCTGGTGGGCCTGTCGATGGCGCTGGGCGCCTTCCTCGCCGGCGTGCTGCTGGCCGACAGCGAATACCGGCGCGAGCTGGAGGCCGACATCGAGCCCTTCAAGGGCCTGCTGCTGGGGCTGTTCTTCATCGCCGTGGGCATGAGCATTGACTTCGGTGTCATCTTGCGCTCGCCGGGCCTCATGGCTGCCATCCTGGTCGGCTTCCTCGCTGCCAAGGCGGTGGTCATCTACGCCCTGGCCAAGGTGGTCGAGATTCCCTACCAGGAGCGCCCCGTCTTCACCCTGCTGCTGGCCCAGGGCGGAGAGTTTGCATTTGTGGTGTTCCAGGCCGCTGCGGGCGCCAGCGTGTTCCCGGCAGAGACCGCCTCGCTGCTCATCGGTGCCGTGGCGCTGTCCATGCTGATCAGCCCGCTGCTGCTGGTGCTGCTGGACCGCGTGCTGCTGCGTCGCTATGCCCAGCTCAAGACCGCCAAGCCCCAGGCCGAGGAAATCTCCGAACCCCAAGAGGCGCCCATCATCATCGCGGGCTTCGGCCGCTACGGGCAGATCGTCTCGCGCGTGCTGCTGGCCCAGGGCATCCCCACCACCGTGCTGGACCACAGCGTCGACATGCTGGAGGTGGCGCGCACCTTTGGCTACCGCGTGTTCTACGGCGACGCCACCCGCCTCGACCTGCTGCGCATTGCCGGGGCCGAACACGCGCGCATCCTGGTGGTGGCCGTGGACGATGCCGAGCAGTCCCTGCAAATCGCCAAGCTGGCGCGCGAGCACTTCCCCCACCTGCAGATCGTGGCCCGCGCACGGGATGTGACCCACTGGAACAAGCTGCGCGACCTGGGCGTGACACTGGTGCAGCGCGAGCTGTTCGAGTCCAGCCTGCAAAGCGCCCACACCGTGCTGGAGCTGATGGGCCTGCCCCCCGCGCAGGCCACCGCCATCACCCAGCGTTTTCGCACCCACAACATCGCGCTGGCCGACCGCATGTACCCGCACCACAAGGACCGGGCCAAGTTCATCGCCGTGGCGCGCGAAGGCCGCAACCAGTTTGCGGAGCAGATGGCGCGGGAACGGCAGGAGAGTGCGGCGATGAATGCGGCGGGGGTGGAGTACCCGGGGTATAGCGGAATCGCAGAGGGAGAGAGGCGCGGCGGAGCAGAGGACGCACCGGAGGTAGAAAAGCAGACTTCAAACCGCTGAAGAAGAGAGATTCCCGGTTCCATATTTCATAGTGTTTGTTCCTCAAGCTGTTACTGCTTATAGCGACTTACCCCATTGCCCCGCCGTAATCGTGCCCATGAACATCCCACTCGACGTCCCATGGATTCAGACCCTGCGCCTCATCCTGGAGGTGGCTGCCACCGTGGCGTTCGCACTGTCGGGCGTGATGGCCGCCGCGCGCAAGCGGCTGGATGCCGTGGGCGTGTGTGTGGTGGCCTTTGTGGCAGCGTTCGGCGGGGGCACGCTGCGCGACCTGTTGCTGGACCAGCGGCCCTTCTTCTGGATCCGCCACACCGAATTTGTGTGGGGCATTCTGGCTCTGTGCATTGGCGCCATGCTGTTCATGCGCCAGCGGCACTTTGAGCCCACCGAACGCGCCATGCTGCTGCCCGATGCGATCGGCCTGGGCCTGTTTGCCGCCGTGGGCGTGGACATTGCCACCGCCATTGGCATGCCGCCCATCATCAGCGTGATGATGGGCGTGACCACCGGCGTGTTCGGCGGCGTGCTGCGCGACGTGTTGTGCAACGAAGTGCCCCAAGCTTTCAGCGACCACCGGCCCTACGCCCTGTGCGCATTTGCCGGTGGCTGGGCCGATGTAGCCCTGCGCCACCTGCAGGCGCCCGACTGGGCGCCGCTGGTGGCCTGCGTGCTGCTCACCGCCGGGCTGCGCGGGCTGGCGGTGTGGCGCAACTGGGAGCTGCCTGCGTGGCGGGTGTGACCAAGCCTGCCAGCCCTGGCGCAGCAAGGCTGGCGCACCTGTGACAGCATCGGGTGCCCGAGGCCCGCACACTGGCCTCCGTCCGACTGCAGGAGACACACAACAATGACCACCGCACCCACGCCCGCACACCTGCGTGCCACGGCCCTTATCGACAGCGACGCACCTTCGATCCAGGCCTTTGCTGCCCAGCACGCGCGCGGCACCACCGACCGCGAGCGCGCCGTGGCCCTGTACTTGGCCGTGCGCGACGGCTTTCGCTACGACCCTTACCGCATCGACCTGTCGCCCCAGGGCATGACCGCCAGCACCGTGCTGGCCAACGGTTACGGCTGGTGCGTGCCCAAGGCCGCGCTGCTCACCGCTGTGTGCCGCGCAGCGGGCATCCCCGCGCGCATGGGCTTTGCCGACGTGCGCAACCACCTCAGCACCGAGCGCATGCGCGAGACCATGAAGACCGACCTCTTCATCTGGCACGGCTACACCGACATCTGGCTCGATGGCGCCTGGCGCAAGGCCACGCCCGCGTTCAACATCGAGCTGTGCGAGCGCTTTGGCCTGCTGCCCCTGGAGTTCGACGGCGAGAACGATTCCATCTACCACCCGTTCGACAAGTCGGGCGCACGCCACATGGAATACGTGCACCAGCGCGGCGCGTTTGACGACATGCCCCTCGCGCAGATCGTGGCCGACTTTCGCATGGTGTACAGCGGCTGGCTGCAGGGCGACGCCACCCGCAGCAGCCTGCAGGACGCTAGTTTTGCCAACGACATTGAAAAGGAAGCCCGCTGATGACGCACGCCCCCGAGAACGCCACCACTGCCCCCCTTCCCGAGGGCTTTGCCCCGCTGGTGGCGGGCGGCCCTTACATCCAGCACAACGGCCCGCTGTATGTGCTGCACCAGGGCAACGTGGTGAAGTTCGGCTTTCGCGTGGAGCCGCGCCACACCAATCCCATGGGCAACCTGCACGGCGGCATGATGGCCACCTTTTGCGACATGCTGGTACCCCTGTCGGTGCACCGCAAAAGCGACCAGGTGTCAAACCGCTTCCTGCCCACCATCAGCCTGCAGATTGACTACCTGGCCCCCGCCCCGCTGGGCGCCTGGGTGGAGGGCGAGGCCGAGCCGCTGCGCATCACACGCTCGCTGGTGTTTGCGCAGGGCCTGGTCACCGCCGACGGCGTACCCTGTGCGCGGGTGAGCGGGGTGTTCAAGATCGGGCCTGAAGTGCCCAGCAACGCGGTGGAGTGAGCGGCCCTGGGCCGCAGGCCACGGTAGTCCAAACCTGAACCGCACCGCTCAGGCGGTGCCCAGCGCAGCCACCACAAACTCCACAAACCGCGCCAGCTTGGGCAGTTGCCGCCGGTCGGGCGCATAGACCAAGTGCACCGGGCGCGGCACGGGCAGGCAGTGCTGCATCACCGGCACCAGCGCACCGCTGGCCAGGTCGTCGGCCAATAGCACTTCGGGCTGCATGATGAGGCCCAGGCCGCGCAGTGCCGCCTGGCGCAGGCCGTCGCCCTGGTTGCACACAAAGCGTGCGTTCTCAGGCCAGAAGAACTCCTCCTTGCCGTCGCGCAGCGTCCACTCCACCCGGCGTTGCCACACCGAGTGGCTCAGGCACTGGTGCTGCGCCAGGTCGGCCGCGCGCCTGGGCGTGCCGTGGCGCTGCAGGTAGGCAGGGGCCGCGGCAATCACCATGCGGTAGGGACGCAGCGGGCGTGCCACCAAGCCCTCGTTCACCACCTGGCCAATGCGCACGGCCACGTCAAAACCCTCGCCTGCCAGGTCCACCACACTGTCGGTGAGCTGCAGGTCCACACGCACCTGGTCGTGGCGCTGCAGAAAGTCGGCCACCAGCGGCGCGATCACGTGGTTGCCCAGCGTGAACGGCGCACTCACCCGCAGCAGGCCCTGGGGCACGGCGCGGCTGCGCTCCACGGCGGACTCGGCCCAGCGCACCTGCTCCAGCACGCGTTTGCTGTCTTCGTAGAACGCAGCACCCACCTCGGTCAGGCTGTTCTGGCGCGTGCTGCGCTGGAACAGGCGCGCGCCCAGGTGGGACTCCAGCTGCTGGATGTGCTTGCCCACCATCACGGCGGAGATCTGCAGCTGGCGCGCGGCGGCGGCAAAGCTGCCCGCCTCCACCACAGCCACCATGACTTCCATGTTGCGCAGCTTGTCCATGGCAACCCCCTCAATTACTAATCAATAGTTAGCACAATCATAACTTGCAGGCACTTTATGCATTGATTGATTAGCAAAAGAATCAGGTTGTCAGTTCCTCATCAACCCCTTTTTCACACCCAAGGAAAACACCATGTCCAAGATTCTTCTCATCGGCGCCAGCGGCACCATCGGCCAAGCTGTGCAGGCCAACCTGGGCGCACGCCACGACGTGATCACCGTGGGCCGCAGCAGCGGTACGCACCGCGCAGACTTCTCACAGCCAGGCGCGGTCTCCCAACTGTTCGAGGCCGTGGGCAAGGTGGATGCCATCGTGAGCACGGCGGGCAATCTGCACTTTGGCCCGCTGGCCGAGATGACGGCCGAGCAGTTCAACATCGGCCTGCAGGACAAATTGCTGGGCCAGGTGCAACTGGCGCTGGTCGGCCAGAAGTACCTGAACGATGGCGGCTCCATCACACTGATCAGCGGCGTGCTTTCCACCGAGCCCATCCGCAACGGCGCCAGCGCCACGGCGGTGAACGCGGCCATCGAAGGCTTTGTGGCCGCCGCAGCCATCGAGCTGCCGCGCAGCCTGCGCATTAACGCCATCAGCCCCACGGTGCTGGCCGAGTCGATGGGCAGCTACGGACCGTTCTTCCCAGGGTTCGAGCCAGTGCCCGCCGCGCGCGTGGCGCTGGCCTACCAGCGCAGCGTGGAAGGTGCGCAGACGGGGCGTGTGTACCGGGTGCAGTGAGCCCGGCTGCCTGATATAAAACAAAAATAGCTGCTACCGCCTGTTGTACACGCGGTAGCAGCTATCAATTTGGTAGCTGAAAAATCTCAGTAGCGCTTAGTCCAGGCTCGCCCCAGATTCCTTCACGACCTTGCCCCACTTCACCGACTCGGCCTGGATGAAGGCAGCAAACTGCTCAGGCGTCTCGCTGTAGGTCTCGGCGCCTTGCTCGTTGATCTTCTTCTTCACGTCGGCCTGGTTCAGCACCTTCACCAATGCGCCGTTGAGCTTGGCCAGCACCGGCGCAGGCGTTCCGGCGGGCGCAAACATGCCAAACCACGAGGTGGCTTCATAGCCGGGCACGCCCGCTTCGGAGATGGTCGGCACGTTGGGCAGCTCAGGCGAGCGCTTGGCGGTGGTCACCGCAATCGGCACCAGCTTGCCGCTGCGCACATGCTGGATGGCCGAGGGCATGTTGTCGAACATGATGCCGATTTGGTTGCCCAGCAGGTCGGTCACGGCCGGTGCGCTGCCCTTGTAGGGCACGTGCACCATGTCCACCTTGGCGAGGCTCTTGAACAGCTCGCCCGACAGGTGGATGGAGCTGCCGTTGCCCGACGAGCCAAAGTTGACCTTGCCGGGGTTGGCCTTGGCGTAGGCGATCAGTTCCTTCACCGTCTTGTAGGGCTGGGCGGGGTTGGCCACCAGCAGGTTGGGCACATTGGCCACGCGCGTCAGCGGCGCGAAGTCCTTGATAGGGTCAAACGGCATCTTCTTGTACAGGCTGGCGTTGATGGCGTGGGTGCCCACCGTGCCCATGAAGAGGGTGTAGCCATCTGCCGGCGCCTTGGCCGCCATGGCGCCGCCGATGTTGCCGCCCGCGCCCGCGCGATTGTCCACGATGACCGACTGGCCCAGCTCGGTGGTCAGTGCCTGGCCGATGATGCGGGCCAGGATGTCGGTGGTGCCGCCTGCGGCGAAGGGCACGACGATGGTGACGGGCTTGCTGGGGTAGGCCTGGGCCATTGCGGCGCTGCTGCCCAGCAGGCCGATACCTGCGAGGGCGGTGACAGCGGCGGCCGATAGCGCGAACCGGCGGGTGGTTTGGATGGAACGGGTCATGGTTTGTCTCCTTCAAGAAGGTGGATGAAAGGGGTCTCACGGACGCGGCATCCGGCCGCGCCGTGGCCTCAACCGGGCGCCGAGGCCTCCGGGCGAGAACAGGGGTGCGCCCCTTGCAGGGCGGCAGGGAAGATCAGTTCAGGTTGTCAAACAGGCGCCACTCCCAGCGTGGTGCCGCCGCACACGTACAACACCTGCCCGGTCACAAAACCGTTGTCGGGCGAGAGGAAAAACAGCGCCGCGCGCGCCACGTCATCGGGCGTGCCCATGCGGCCCACGGCGATGCTGTTCAGGATGCGTTGCGTTTGCGGCGCTCCGTCGGGGTTGCTCTGTCGGAAGAGTTCGGTGGCAATCGGGCCTGGACCAATCGCGTTGACGGTGATGCCGTCGCGCCCCAGCTCCATGGCCAGCGTGCGTGTCATGCCGATCATTCCGGCCTTGGTGGCGGAGTAGACGATGCGCTCGCCCTTGCCCAGTGCGGCGCGCGACGACATGTTGACGATGCGGCCCTGGCCGCTCGCGCGCAGCGTGGGCAGGAACGCTTGCACCAGCAGCATGGGCGCGCGCAGGTGCAGGCCCACCACGTCATCCAGCTGCGCCGTGGTGGCGGTGTCGATGGTGCCGGGGCGCGTGGCGCCCGCGTTGTTCACCAGTGCGGTGACGTTGTGCTTGGCCGCAATCTCGGCCGCACGTTCCCGGGTCGATGCCTCGTCGGTCAGGTCGCCCTGGTAGGACGTAAGCAGCGGGTGGCTCCAGGTGGGCAGCACGTAGTCCAGGTTGACCACGGCGTGGCCCTGGGCCAGCACGGCTTCGGCAATCGCGCGGCCGATGCCGTTGCTGGCACCGGTGATGACGGTGACCGGTGTGGGGTTGCGCTCAATCACGGTCACACGCGCTCCAGGATCACGGCAATGCCTTGGCCCACGCCGATGCACATGGTGCACAGCGCGTACTTCCCGGCGTGTTCGTGCAGGCGATTGACGGCGGTGGTGACCAGGCGCGCGCCGCTGGCACCCAGCGGGTGGCCCAGCGCAATGGCGCCGCCCCAGGCGTTCACGCGCGCGTCGTCGTCCTTGATGCCCAGCGCGCGCAGCACAGCCAGGCCTTGCGCGGCAAAGGCTTCGTTGAGTTCGATCACATCCATGTGATCGATGGTCAGGCCCGTCTGCGCCAGCACCTTCAGCGTCGCGGGCGTGGGGCCAAAGCCCATGATGCGCGGCGCCACACCGGCCACGGCCATGCCCACCACGCGGGCGCGGGGCTTGAGGCCGTACTTGGCGGCGTTGGCTTCATCGGCCAGTAGCAGCGCGCAGGCGCCGTCGTTCACACCCGATGCGTTGCCCGCCGTCACCGTGCCGTCAAGCCGCACCACGCCCTTGAGCTTGGCCAGCGCTTCCAGGCTGGTCTCGCGGGGGTGTTCGTCTTGGCTGACGATGATGGCGTCGCCCTTCTTCTGCGGGATGTGCACGGGCACGATCTCGCGCGCCAGGTGCCCAGCCTTGATAGCAGCCACGGCGTTGAGCTGGCTGCGCAGGGCCATCTGGTCCTGGGCTTCGCGCTCAATCTTGAAGTCCGTCGCCACGTTCTCGGCAGTTTCGGGCATCGAATCGACGCCGTACTTTTCTTTCATCAGCTTGTTGATGAAGCGCCAGCCAATCGTCGTGTCATACACCGCGTTGTTGCGGCTGAAGGCCGACTCGGCCTTGGGCATGACGAAGGGCGCGCGGCTCATGCTTTCCACGCCGCCGGCAATCATCAGGCCCGCCTCGCCCGCCTTGATGGCACGCGCTGCTGTGCCCACGGCATCCAGGCCCGAGCCGCACAGGCGGTTGATGGTGGCACCGGGCACGTCGATGGGCAGGCCCGCGAGCAGGCTGCTCATGTGGGCCACGTTGCGGTTGTCTTCACCAGCCTGGTTGGCGCAGCCGTAGAGCACGTCGGTCACTGCGGCCCAGTCCACGCCGGGGTTGCGGTCCATCAATGCCTTGATGGGGATGGCGCCCAGGTCGTCGGTGCGCACGCTGGACAGGGCGCCGCCGTATCGGCCGAAGGGGGTGCGGATGGCGTCGCAGATGAAGGCTTGGCGGGTCGTCATGGTTTTTGTCTCCTCGGTTCTCGGGTGGGTTTGATAGGTGCGGTCAGGCCGCCGTGGTCTGCGGGGCCCGGATGGGCAGGCCCACCAATTGCTCCAGCTCCGCCAGCGACAGGCCGGGCACGGTGTCGATGAGCTGCAGCCCGGTGGGCGTGCAGGCCAGTGTGCACAGATGGGTGTAGATGCGCTTCACGCACGCGACACCGGTGAGCGGGTAGCTGCATTGCGTGACGATCTTGCTCGCGCCCTGCTTGGTCAGCAGGTCCATCATCACCCAGGTCTGCTTGGCTCCAATCGCCAGGTCCATCGCGCCGCCCACGGCGGGGATGGCGCCGGGCTCGCCGGTGCTCCAGTTGGCCAGATCGCCCGTGGCCGACACCTGGAACGCGCCCAGCACGCAGATGTCGAGGTGGCCGCCGCGCATCATCCCAAAGCTGTCGGCGTGGTGGAAGTACGCGCCGCCGGGCAGCAAAGTTACGGGCTGCTTGCCCGCGTTGATGAGGTCGTAGTCCTCCAGCCCCACAGCGGGCGCGGGGCCCATGCCCAAAATGCCGTTTTCGCTTTGCAGGATGACCTCGCGGCCGGGAGGAATGTGGTTGGCCACCAGGGTGGGCTGGCCGATGCCCAGGTTGACGTAGGCGCCGTCGTGGATGTCTTGCGCCACGCGTTTCGCCAACTCGTCCTTACTACGCTTTTGATAGCTGCTCATGCTTATTCTTTCTGCGCTTGCGGCCGATATCACGCGAATTTCTTGAATCCGCCCGCCTGCGTGGCCGTGCGGTCGATCTTCACGACATGCGTCACGTAGATGCCGGGGGTGACTATGGCTTCAGGGTCTAGCGCGCCCAGCTCCACCACCTCGTGCACCGTGGCAATCGTGGTCTTGGCAGCCGTGGCCATCACGGGGCCAAAGTTGCGCGCCGACATGCGGTAGGTGAGGTTGCCCCAGCGGTCGCCCTTTTCGGCCTTGATCAGGGCCACGTCGCCGTGGATGGGGTACTCCAGCACGTAGTGTTTGCCATTGATCTCGCGCGTCTCCTTGCCCGCCGCCAATTCAGTGCCGTAGGCCGTCGGGCAGAAGAAGGCGCCAATGCCCGCGCCCGCAGCGCGCAGGCGCTCGGCCAGATTGCCCTGGGGCACGAGTTCGAGTTCGAGCTTGCCGCTGCGGTACAGCTCATCGAACACATAGCTGTCGACCTGGCGCGGAAAGCTGCAGATGATCTTGCGCACCTGCCCGGCCTTGAGCAGCGCGGCCAGACCCTGGTCGGCATTGCCGGCGTTGTTGTTGACCACCGTGAGGTCACGCGCCCCCTGGGCGATGAGGCCGTCGATCAGCTCACCCGGAATGCCGGCCGTGCCGAACCCGCCTATCAACACCGTGGCACCATCCTTCACCCCCGCAAGGGCCTGGGCCACCGAGTCCGCCAGTTTGTTGATCATTGCAACGCTTTCTTGGTTTGCTTGTATTGTCTCGTTTCTCTGAAATTTGTTCGTATATAGAACAAATGTTCGCTTAAAGAATTATAGTTGGCATACGTATGAATTTCCAAACCCCTGAAGCCAAAGACCCCAAACCCAGCGACAGCTATGTGCAGTCGTTCGCGCGCGGGCTGGAGGTGATCCGCTCGTTCAGCGCGGCCACACCGCAGCAAACCTTGAGTGAAGTCGCCGCGCAGACGGGCCTGACCCGCGCAGGCGCGCGCCGGATCCTGCTCACGCTGCAGACGCTGGGCTATGTGGAGACGGACGGCAAGCTGTTTCGCCTGAGCCCGCGCATCCTGGACCTGGGGTTTGCATACCTGTCCTCGCTGCCCATCTGGAACCTGGCCGAGCCGGTGATGGAAGACCTCGTGGAAGAGGTGCGCGAGTCGTCATCGGCCGCCGTGCTCGACGGCCTGGACATCGTCTATGTGCTGCGCGTGCCCACGCACAAGATCATGCGCACCACGCTGGGCGTGGGCTCGCGCCTGCCCGCGTGCTGGACCTCCATGGGCCGCATGCTGCTGGCCGGGTTGCCGGATGATGAATTGCAAGCCCGGCTGGAGGACCACCCCCTGCAGCGCTTTACCGAGCACACCACCACGGATATGGAGGCGCTGCTGGCGCACATCCGTCAGGCGCGGCAGCAAGGCTGGTGCCTGGTGAACCAGGAGCTGGAAGAGGGATTGATTTCGATTGCAGCACCGCTGACCAATCGCACAGGGCAGACGGTGGCGGCGCTCAACATCAGCGGTCAGGCCAATCGCACGAGTGCGGCCATGATGCAGGAGAGCCTGCTGCCCGCGCTGCTGAGTGCGGCGCGGACCATTTCGCGCATGATGGGAGCGCCAAGGGGGTAGGCGCCTATGGATGAACGGAACATCCTCAACGGGAGTTGGGGGTCACCCATCGTGACGAGCGCCTGAAACTGAAGCTCCAACACTCGTCTTACGTGGATAGGGCAAGGGCCGGAGCCGCAACCCCAGCCGCTCGCCATGACGGGTGAACGATGGGTGACCTCAGTTCTTGCGAAAGCCCAGCACCAGCACCACGCCGCCCAGCACCATCGCGCCCAGGCTCATCCACTGCGGAATGTTGACGGACTCTTTTTCCTTCACGGTGAGCTCTAGTGGCCCCAGCTTGGCCTGGGTGGTGTCCTTGGTAAAACTGAAGCCACCGGTCAAAAACCCGGCCAGGCCCAGCACCAACAGCAGCACACCCACAATTCGCATTGCCTTCATAACAGTTCTCCCAACGTGCCGGGTTTTGAGGACTGCAACAAAGGGGACCCGGCTCCCTGCCTTTGCGCCAGCCCAATGTAGGTGCGCGAACCCGCCGCCCGCGTAGGACGCCGCCCCGGCGCCCTGTAGCGCACAGGCGCGACCCGCACGGCCCAATCTCTGTCCTCCGTACTTACCGCCCCTGCGCATGCCAAGCCCTTGCCCTGCGTGCTACCCTCACGCTCCATGTTCAGCCCCTCCCAAGCCGATGTGCGCCGCTTTCTGTGCGGCGTGCACGCCAAGACCCAGAGCGGCGCCCCTATGGAAGCCATCGAAACTTTGGCCAGCCTGTGGATCGCCGAGCACCCCGAATACCACGCCGACCTGTCGGATGCCGACGCCGCCGTGGCGCGCAACTACGACGAAACCCCGGGTCAGACCAATCCGTTTTTGCACCTGTCGATGCACCTGTCGATCAGTGAACAGTGCAGCATCGACCAGCCCCGTGGCATCCGCCAGGCGGTCGAGTTGCTGACAGCACGCCTCGACTCGCTGCACGACGCACACCACGCCGCCATGGACTGCCTGGGGGAGATGCTGTGGGAGAGCCAGCGCTCCGGCCGCCCGCCGGATGGGAACGCTTACATCGCTGCCGTACAAAGCCGCGCCACGCGCGACTGAGCTGCTGCAGTCAATTCGCTAGAGGCAACCGACGCCCCCCCCCCAGATCGCACCAACCGACAGCCCATGCTCCACTACCTGCTTCATGCATCCACGGTCCCATGGCAAGACCAATTGCTGTACGCAGGTCTCATTCTTCTGGCCATCGCCGTGGTTTTTGGGGGCTTTTGGTGGCGCAGACGCGCGGCACGCCCCCGGCAAGGGGACTTTGCCGCTTTGGTGGAAAAGCACAACATCGCGCAGACGCTGGCTGCTCAGGCCGATAGCCCACTTAAAGATGCGGCAGACGCCTGGCAACAAACCCGACACACCATGGAGCAGGTCAAGTCCGGCGTGGAACGGTCCATTGCCTTGATCTTGGCGCTGCTTTCCGGCGTTCTGTGCGCGATCAGCGTGTCTGCGGTGATCAGCGATGTCTCGCACTTCCCAGCAGTGGATTGGAGCCTGTTTACCTTCTACGCGGGGCTCGGCGGTGTGTGCGCGTGGTTCACCCGCGTGCAATGGCGGAGTTTTCGCGGGCAGAGATAGACGTGCGCCTTAGGCCCCTTGCCATGCTTCGCCACCGGGTAGCCCGGCGTTGTTCTTTGCACCTATAACACCCGAAACGCCATCACCGCCACCAGCGTAGGCGGCAATGCCCCCAGCAGCAGACCCAGCGGATTGATGACGCCGTCAGAGAATTTCTCCTTCAGGATGGATGCCCCGGCCGGGTTGGGCGCGTTGGCAATCACCGTCAGGCCGCCCCCCGTGACGGCGCCCGCCACCAAGGCCACCTTGAACTCGTCACTCAGGCCTTCGACCAGCGAGCCCAGGTAGGTCAGTGCAGCGTTGTCCGTAAACGCGGTAAGCGCCGCCGCCCCAAAGAACACGGCGTTGGCATCCATCTTCATGAGCACGGGCTGCAGCCACCATTGCTGCAGGCCACCCAGCACCACCAGCCCAGCCAAGAAGAACGCCACCAGCAGCGCTTCGCGCAGGATCAGCGGACTTTGGTAGCGCTGGTACGCGGTGGTGAACCCCATGAAGAACAGGAACAGGCCGAGGAACACGGCGGGGTGGTGGGCAAACACCACCACCAGCACCAGGAAGGCAAGGTGCACGCCCGTCACGGTCCATGGCACCGGGGACTCGGAAGCAGGGATCTTGCGGCCCATGTGGCCCAGCTGATTGCGGAAGATCAGCATCGCGATGGCCGCATTGATGAGCACGGCCACTGCCGCCTTCCAGCCAAAGTTGGACAGCATGAACCAGATGTCCCAGTTCCACTTGGCAGCCACCATCAGCACGGGCGGCGCTGCAAAGGAAGTGAGCGTTCCACCAATGGATATGTTCACGAACAGCACGCCGATGGTCGAATACTTGAGCCGGCTGGAGATGGGGTGGGAGAACAGCGTGTCCCGCAGCATCAGCGCGGCCAGCGTCATGGCCGCCGGTTCGGTAATGAACGACCCGAGCAGCGGCACGAACGCCAGCACCACAAAATACATGGCCATGCCGCGCTGCACCGGCAACAAAGCGGCAAGCGCCCGGACGAGCGCCCCGGCCATCTCAAGGATGGGGCGGGTGGCGGCGATCACCATGATCGCGAACACAAACAGTGGCTCGGTGAAATTGCGCGAGTCCAGGTAGGCCGTGGCCTCCTGCTTGCCGCTGATGGAGAACATGAACAGCATGAGTACCATCGCCCAGAAGCCGAAGACGACCTCTACCTCGCCCAGCAGATGCCAGATGCCCGCGTGCCGTGGCTGCGTATGCGCAAGGTGCTCGAAATACTTGGTGGAGAAGGTGTGAAGAATGGCCAGGCCGAACAGGACGGCACCAACCACCTGGATCAGGGTGGGGGAGGAGTTCATGGGTCGCAGAAAAGCCGCGCGGCGGCCCGACCAGCGCATGAACCTGCCGGGCCACCATGGCGCCGACACCCAGCGAATATTTTAACTGGCGATACCGGGCTGCTTTGTAGGCATAGGGCTTGAGGCACCCGCGAAAAGAAGGCTGGCACGCACAACCATGCATGGCACTCGGGAGTCTCACTTTCCAGACAATGCAGACACACATCTGGAGGCTTTCATGTCGACGCATATCCACACGCCCACACCACCTTTGCCTTCGCCCTCCTCCGCCCCTATCCCGCCGGTAGTGGCCTGGCTGGGCTACGGCGGCCTGCTGCCGTTCCTGGCGCTGGCAGCGGTGGGCCTGTGGGCGCCAAGCACACCGTGGTGGAGCGCAGCGCTGCTGGCCTACGGCGGAGTGATTCTGAGTTTTGTGGGGGCGCTGCACTGGGGCTTTGCCATGGCGCAAAGCGGGCTGAGCGCCCCAGAGCGCACGCGCTGCTTTGTATGGAGCGTGGTGCCATCGCTGATGGCCTGGCCTGCCACGCTATTGCCCCCTGTAGCAGGGTCGGTGCTGCTGGTCGCGGGCTTTGCTGCGCACCTGGTGCAAGACCATCGACTGGCTGCGCGCACCTCGCTTCCTGCGTGGTACTTGCCGCTGCGATGGCGCCTCACGGTCACGGCTTGCGTGTGTCTGGCTGTTGGCGCGTGGGCCGCCAGTCGTTGACGATTCAGTCGCCCAGCAAAAAGCCCGCCGAAGCGGGCTTTTTTGTTGCGCTCAGCAAGACTGCTGATCAACGGAAGCGCGACTGGGGCACTGTGTGTAGGTCGCCGTCCAGGCTGCTTACGTAGTTGGCCAAAGCCTTCAGCTCGGCGTTGGTGAACTGCTTGGCCACACCGCCCATGATGGCGTTGCCACGGCCCACATTGGCGTTCTTCTCAACCTTGTAGGACTTGAGAGCGACAAACAGGTAGTCGGCGTGCTGGCCAGCGATCTTGGGGTAAGACGGGTCGATGGGCTTGGCGAAGTTGTCGCCGTGGCAAGACACGCAAGCGCCCTTCTTCAGCAGCTCGGCCACTTGCACGCTGGGTTCGCGCGATGGCTTGGCGGGCAGCTCGGCGCCGGTCTTGCCGTGTTGTTCGTAGTAGGCCGACACATCAGCGATGTCCTTCTCGGACAGCGACTCGGCGATGCCGCGCATGGTGGGGTGCTTGCGCTCACCTTTTTGGTAGGCGACCAGCGCTGCCGAAATGTACTTGGCGCTTTGGCCCGAGATCATGGGCACCTTGTGCACCTCGGGGAAGCTGGCCTGGTAGCCGACGATGCCGTGGCACCCAATGCACATGGCAATCTTTTGCTTGCCGGCTTCCACGTCGCCCTTGGCTTCCTGGGCGTGGGACAAGGCGGTCACGGAAGCGACAGCCAGGGCAAATAGCGTGGTCAACGTTTTGTTCATTTTGCGCGCACAATCTCGTGGAAGTTCAGCTCTGGGCTCTGATCAGCCGTTGATTATAGCCAGCGCCCTGTCAAGCCCATTCATCAACGATCCGGTGTTTTCCCCCATGAAATTCCAAGGCTCCCAGAACTACGTCGCCACCCAAGACCTGATGCTTGCCGTGAATGCCGCCATCACGCTGCAACGGCCGCTGCTGATCAAGGGTGAGCCCGGCACGGGCAAGACGATGCTGGCCGAGGAAGTGGCGCAGGCGCTGGACATGCCCCTGCTGCAGTGGCACATCAAGTCCACCACCAAGGCCCAGCAGGGCCTGTATGAATATGACGCGGTGAGTCGCTTGCGGGACAGCCAGCTCAACGATGGGGACAGCGCCGAGCGCGTGAAGAACATCCGCAACTACATCATCCAGGGCGTGCTGTGGCAGGCCTTCACGGCCGACCGCCCTGTGGCGCTGTTGATCGACGAGATCGACAAGGCCGACATCGAATTCCCGAACGACCTGCTGCGCGAAATCGACCGCATGGAGTTCTACTGCTACGAAACGCGCGAACTCATCAAGGCGAAGCACCGCCCGCTGGTGTTCATCACCTCGAACAACGAGAAGGAACTGCCCGACGCATTCTTGCGCCGCTGCTTCTTCCACTTCATCAAGTTCCCTGAAGCCGACACCATGCGGCAGATCATCAACGTGCACTTCCCCACGCTCAAGAGCGAGCTGCTCACCGTGGCAATGAAGACGTTCTATGACGTGCGCAACCTGCCCGGCCTGAAAAAGAAGCCCTCGACCAGCGAGCTGATCGACTGGCTCAAGTTGCTGGTGGCCGAAGACATTCCGCTCACCGCCCTGCAAAGCGCCGACAACAAGGTGGCCGTGCCCCCGCTGGTGGGCGCGCTGCTCAAGAACGAACAGGACGTGAGCCTGTTTGAAAAGCTGGTGTTCATGAACCAGAGGAACCGCTGAGTGAGCAACGACGACACCCGCCAGCTGCTAGTCAACGGCGTCGCAGATGCCGTGGGCTTCGTGGGCGGTGCGCTACTGGGCTTCTGGCTCGGCCAGCTGCTGGGGCTCGACATCTTCGCGCCCAGCTACGGCACCGGCAGCCTGGTGGGCATTGCCCTGGTGGGCCTCGGTGGTGGCCTGGGACTGCACGGGGCCCGGCGCTGGCAGAACAGCCGCCGCAGCCAGCCGTACAAGGATTGATGATCAAAGGGTAGAGACCCATGGCTTTTGTAGAACCTGTCACGCTGCGGGATCGCGGCGTCCGCCTGGAACCGTTGGCGCTGGCCCACGAAGACGGCTTGCGGGCCGCTGCTGCCGATGGCGAGCTGTGGAAGCTGCGCATCACCTCGGTGCCCGAACCGCAGGACACTCGCGCGTACATCGAAGCCGCGCTCAAGATGCGCGAAGACGGCAACCGCTTTGCCTTTGCCGTGGTGGAAGATGCCACCGACAAAGTGCTCGGTTCCACCAGCTACCACGACATCGTGCCCGCCGTGAAACGCGTGGAAATCGGCTGGACTTGGTACCGCCACAGCGTGCAGCGCACCCACGTCAACACCACCGCCAAGCTGCTGATGATGGGCCACGCGTTCGACACGCTGGGCTGCCATGTGGTGGGCTGGCGCACCGACAACTACAACTTTGCGTCGCAACGCGCCATCGAACGCCTGGGCGCCAAGAAAGACGGCGTGCTGCGCGGCCACGCGCTGCGCCGCGACGGCACCATCCGCGACACGGTGATGTACAGCATGCGTGCTGGCGAATGGCCCGAGGCTAAGGCACAGCTGCTATATCTTTTAGAGCGTCACGCGCAATAAACACTAGCGCTAGAGGCCCAAATCATGCTCATCGACTTCTTCTACACCCTGCGCTCGGCCAAGCTGCCCGTGTCGGTCAAGGAATACCTCACCCTGCTCGAAGCGCTGCAAGCCGGTGTGGTGGGCCCCAAGTCAGATGACGCCTGGAGCCTGGACGACTTCTACAACCTCTCGCGCCTCACGCTGGTCAAGGACGAGAAGCACTACGACAAGTTCGACCGGGCCTTCGGCGCCTACTTCAAGGGCGTCGAAATGGTGGCTGACTTCACCAAGCAGATCCCCGCCGACTGGCTGCGCAAGATCCTGGAGAACGAACTCACGCCCGAGCAGAAAGCCGCCATCGAGAAGATGGGCTGGGACGAACTCATGGAGACGCTGAAGAAGCGCCTCGAAGAACAGAAAGAACGCCACGAAGGCGGCAACAAGTGGATCGGCACCGGCGGCACCAGCCCGTTTGGCCACGGCGGCTACAACCCGCAGGGCGTGCGCATTGGCGGCGCGGGCAAAAACAAGAGCGCGGTGAAGGTGTGGGAGCAGCGCGCCTACAAGGACTACGACGATCAGCAGGAGCTGGGCACGCGCAACATCAAGGTGGCGCTGCGCCGCCTGCGCAAGTTTGCGCGCGAAGGGCATGAGCTGGAGCTGGACCTGCCCGACACCATCCGCAGCACGGCCGCCAATGCGGGCTACCTGGACATCAAGATGGTCCCCGAGCGGCACAACAACGTGAAGGTGCTGCTGCTGATGGACGTGGGCGGCACGATGGACGAACACGTTCAGCGCGTCGAGGAACTCTTCAGCGCGGTCAAGAGCGAGTTCAAGCACCTGGAGTTCTATTACTTCCACAACTGCGTGTACGACTTCATGTGGAAGAACAACCGCCGCCGCTTTGCCGAGAAGTTCCCGACCTGGGACATCATCCGCAAGTACAACAAAGACTACAAGCTGATCTTTGTGGGCGACGCCACGATGAGCCCCTACGAGATCCTGCAGCCCGGCGGCAGCGTGGAATACAACAACGAGGAGCCGGGCGCGGAGTGGATCCAGCGCCTCACACACGCCTTCCCCAAGTTTGCGTGGATCAACCCCGAGCCTCAGGGCGTGTGGCAGTACCGCCAGAGCATCAGCATCATCCAGCAGCTGGTGGGCAACCGCATGTACCCGCTGTCGCTCAAGGGGCTGGAAGAAACCATGCGGCTGCTGTCCAAATAGGCTCTGCCGCAGGGACGGATGCCTTGTGAGCATCTGTCCGACAGGAGGCGCTCCCGTTTCAGGGCATAGTCGGGGATGCATCGGGCGGGCTGGCAGGCTTGCCTTCCCCACACGATCCCCTGACACATCCTCTCGCACCGTGCCCTTCCGCGTTTTGCGCCCCGCCACTGTTAGTACCCCAACGCCGGCCCTGTGGTCGGCGTTGCTGCTTTCCGGCGCGCTGTGCCTGAGCGGCTGCAGCCTGCTTCCGCGCGCCGACGAGCCCACGACCGGCGACACCCGCAGCGACCTGGTCAGCCCCGAAGGCAGCAGTAGCGCCCCATCGTTTGACGTGGTGGTGCGTGCCCCCGACGCGGTACGCGAGACGCTGGAGCGCCACCTGGAGCTGCAGCGCTTTCGCCAGCTGCCCGACCTGCAGGCCAACGAGCTGCAGCGCCTGCTGGGCGCCACCGACGCCAATGCGCGGGAACTGCTGGGCACTCTGGGCTACTTCGCGCCCACCATCACCGTGGAGCTGACGGAGGCGCAGGAAACCACCGGTACCCGCAAGGGCGCGCCCCGCACCGTCACTGTCACCGTGGAGCCCGGCCCCCAAACCCGCATTGCCCGTGCCGACATCACCGTGGCGGGCACCGACGATGCCGACAAAGACAACCTGGCGCGGCGGCAGCAGCGCCTGCAGCGCAACTGGTCCCTCGCCCCCGGGCAGCCCTTCACCCAGTCGGCCTGGGACAACGCCAAGGCCGACGGGCTGCGCCAGCTGCAGGCCCGGCGCTACCCCACGGCACGCATCACCAACAGCCGGGCCGAGATCGATGCCGACCGGCACGAAGCCCAGCTGGGCGTGAGCTACGACCCCGGCCCCGCCTACCGCTTCGGCCCCTTGCGCGTGCAGGGCAGCCAGCGCTACGACAGCGACGGTGCGCGGCGCCTCGCGCGCCTGCCCACGGGCGCCGTGTATGACGAAGCCGACATGCTGGACGCCCAGCTGCGCCTGGCCAGCAGCGGCTACTACGACGCCGTGTTCCTCACCCTCGACACCGAGGGTACCGACCCACAGGCCGCGCCCGTGGTGGCCCAGGTGCGCGAGGCCCCGATGCAAAAGCTGGTCTTTGGTCCGGGCTTCTCGACCGACAGCGGCGCACGCCTGTCCCTGGAACACATCCACAACCAGATGCCCGTGCTGGGCTGGCGCGCGGTGACCAAACTCGCGCTCGACCGCGAAACCAAGCTCGCCAACACCGAATGGACGGACCTGCCCAATGACAACGGCTGGCGCTGGTTTGCGGGCGGCCAGTTGCTGCGCGAGGCCACGGGCGACTACGACGTGAACAGCGGTCGCTTGCGCGCGGGTCGCAGCAAAAGCACCAAATCCATCGACCGCAATTACTTTCTGCAGTACGACTACGCCAACAGCCAGGGCCTGACCGACAACACGCGGTCGCCCTCCGACACCAGCACCGCCCTGAGCATCAACTACGGGTGGACCGGCCGCTACTTCAACAGCATGACCGCCCCCACGCGGGGCCATGGCGTGGCGGTGGAGCTGGGCCTGGGCACCACGCTGCGACCCGAGCGCGACCCGTTTGTGCGCACCCTGGTGCGGTGGCAGTCCTTCCTCCCCGCAGGGCGCGTGCAGGACGACGCAGGCATCGGCCGCAATGCCCGTGTGGCCCTGCGGGCCGAGGCAGGCGCAGTGCTGGCGCGCGAGGGCGCGCAGATCCCCGTCACGCAGCTGTTTGTGACGGGCGGCGACACCACGGTGCGCGGCTACGGCTACCGCAGCATCGGCGCGCGCACCGACAACGGCCAGCTGTACGGGGGCCGCTACCTGGCCGTGGGCAGCGTGGAATGGCAACGCCCCATCGTCTACAAAGGGGCGATGACCGACTGGGAAAGCACGCTGTTTGTGGACGCCGGTGCCGTGGCCGACAAGGTGGGTGACCTGAGCCCGCGCGTGGGCGTGGGTGCCGGCGTGCGCTGGCGCAGCCCCGTGGGCCCGCTGCAGGCCGACCTGGCCTACGGCATCAAGACCAAAGAGGTGCGGCTGCACCTGCGGCTGGGGTTCAGCTTCTGATAGCGATGAGCGACGCCCCCCACACTCCCAAGCCCCGCGCCCGCGCGTCGGACTTCAGCGCCGGGTCCTCGTCGGCACCCCGCCATCAGCCCCCTCGCGCACCGCGCTGGCTCCGAGCCGTGGGCTGGCTGCTGGTAACGCTGCTGGCCTTGCTGCTAGCGGCCAGCGCGCTGCTGTGGTGGTGGGCGGGCAGCGGCACCTCACTGGCCACCACGCTGGCCCGTGCAGCGCAATACTTGCCCGCCAACCAGCAGCTGGAGAGCCGCGATGTCAGCGGCTCGCTGCGCAGCGGCGGGCGCATTGGCTGGCTGCGCTGGAGCAGCCCCACCCTGGCGGTGGAAGTGACCGACATCCGCCTGGGCTGGCAGCTGGCCCCCTTGCTGCAGCGCCGCCTGGAGCTGGGCGAGGTGCATGCCGCCCGCGTGGCGATCACCCCCCAGCCCAAAACCACTGACACACCCGAGCCCCCCCCCACGCCCCCTACCAGCCTGGTGCTGCCGCTGCAGCTGGGCGTGCCGTTCCGGGTCGACCAGCTTGTGTGGGCCGGGTCACCCGCCGTGGAAGCCCAGGGCCTGGTGGGCGACTACCGGTTTGATGGCCGCCAGCACCGCCTGACCATCGGCGCGGTGGAGCTGGCCCAGGGCCAGTACAGCGCCCGCGCCACGCTGGACGCACAGGCCCCCAGGGCGCTGGACGCCACCGTGGACGGCACCGTGCGCACCGCCGCGCCTGGGGGCGGAGCTGCGCTGCAGGTGGGCGCCCACGCCACGCTGCAGGGCACGCTGGCCACCGCCGCTGCCCAGCTGCAACTGCAGGCACGCCTGAAGCCCGAGCCGACCAGCGAAGCCGCCACACCACCCGCAGCCGCGCCCGCCAGCAAACCGGGCGCATCAAAACCTCCTACCCCACGCACAACGCCTACACCCGCTGCCGACCCCATGCAGGCTGATCTGGCCGCCACGCTGGCACCCTGGACGCAGCAACCCCTGCAGTCCGCCAACGCCACGTTACGCGCCGTCAACTTGGCGGCCCTGTGGCCGCAGGCACCGGTCACGCAGCTGCACGGCACGCTGCAAGCCGGGCCCACATCCGGCGGCGCAGGCACGTCAGGCACAGCAGGCTGGAGCCTGCAGGCCGCGCTGCGCAACGACCTGCCTGGCCCCTGGGACACCACCCGCCTGCCCCTGACCGCGCTGGACGCCAGCGCAAGCTACGACGGCACCCGCTGGACCGTGCCCAGCGCCACCCTGCAGGCGGGCACGGGCAGCATCACCGCGCAGGGCCACTACACCCCTGCCACCCACGCGCTGGAGGGCCAGGCGACCCTGCGCGCGCTGCGCCCCGACGCCCTGCACACGCTGCTGGCCGCCGCCCCACTCTCCGGCCGCGTCACCGCGCAAACGCAAGGAGAGGCCGTGCGCTTCAGTGCCGATGTGCGGGCAGACACCGGCACGGCCGCGCGAACGGCAACCGCAAAGCCCCCGGGTGCAGCGGGCGCACCGCTGCGCATCAATACCTTCAGCACACAAGGCACCTGGCAGGCCACCGACGGCGGCACGGTGCGGCTGGACCGCCTGCTGCTGGACGCATTGCAGGCCCGCGTGGAAGCCACCGGGCTGCAGGTCGCACTGGGCACGCAGTCTGCACAGGGCAAGGTCACCCTGGCAGTGCCCGGCGCCACCGCACAGGCACAAGGCACGCTGGCCCCGCGCAGCGGCGCGGGCGACCTGCAGGTGCAGTGGGCCGACGCCGCGCTCACGCAGCGCTGGCTGGCGGGCCTGCCGGTGGTGGGCACCGCCGTGCAGCGCGCTCTGCAAGGGGCCAGCGGCCAGGGCACGGCACAGATCACCGCGCGCTGGAAGGGCGGCTGGCAGACACTGACGGAGCAACTTCAGACTGCCACCGCCCACAGCGCAGCCGCCCGCAACCCCGACCGCTTTGATCTGCAAGCCACGCTGAACACCCCCCAGCTGGACCTGACACTCCCCGCCACCAGCAACGCCAGCGGCGGCACCTCTGCCGGGCAAGCCCTGCAACTGCGGGCCTTCAAGGCCGAACTGGGTGGCAACCTGGCACAGGCCTCTCTGGCGCTGACCGGCGAGGTCCGCACACCAGCGCCCCAGGCCGCGCAGGCGGCGGTACAGACCCGCCTTGCCAGCACAATGGTAGGCGCGGGGCAATGGCAGCTGCAAGTCAGTGAACTGCGCCTGCAAGCCCAGGCCGCGCAGCGCCCCGGGCCGTGGACGCTGCAACTGGCAGAGCCCCTGGGCCTGACCGTGCGCACCGGCACACCTACCTCCAGCGCCCCCCAGTCACGGGCCAGCGGGCGTACGGCACCATCACCCACCACCACCTCCCTCAGCCTGCAGGCATCGGCCGGTCAGGCCCGCATCACCGGCCCCTTACCGGGCACCGTCACCCTGCGCTGGTCGCCCGTGCAATGGTCAGCAGCGACGGCACCCAACGCCCTCTCGCGGTTGCAAACGCAGGGCACGCTGCAGGGCCTGCCCATGGCCTGGGTGGATGCGCTGGGCCTGGGCGAGACCCCTGCCGCCGCAGGCCGGCCCGCGCAGCCGCTGCTTGCGCGCATGGGCCTGGCCAGCAGCATCGTGCTCGATGGGCAATGGAGTGTGGACACCACGGGCGACGCCCTGCGCGCAAGCGCCAGCCTGCGCCGTGCCAGTGGCGACCTGCGCATCCTGGCGGGCGATACCACGGCCGTCACGGCGGTGCAAAGCAGCGGCCAGGGCACCGGTGCAGGCGCCACCACCGTGCTGGCCACTGCAGCCACACCGCCTGCAGGTGCATCAGGTGCAGCAAGCGCATCGAGCGCCCCAGGCACGCCCGCCGGTGTGCGCCAGGCAGAAATCACGGTCACCGCCGAAGGCGACACGCTGCGCGCGCGCCTGCTCTGGGCCAGCGACCGCGCGGGCGAGATCGACGCCACCGCCAGCACACGCCTGTCCGCTGCCAACACCGATGCCCCGATCACCTGGCCTGCCGACGCACCACTGGCCGGCACCTTGCGCGCCCGCCTGCCCGACGTGGGCGTGTGGTCTGCGCTGGCGCCGCCCGGCTGGCGTGTGCGCGGCACGCTGGATGCCAGCGCCACCTTGTCGGGCACGCGCGATGCGCCGCGCTGGGCGGGCACCCTGGGCGCCGACGACATGGCAGTGCGCTCGATGGTGGACGGCGTGGACCTGCAAGGCGGCCGCCTGCGCGCCACGCTGCAGGGCAATCAGCTCAACATCACCGAGTTCCGCTTGCAAGGCGGGCGGGGCAGCAGCGCACGCATCGCAGGCTTCAGCGGCAACCGCACGGCCGCAGCACAAGACGGCGGCACGCTGACCGCCACCGGCCGCGTGGCCTGGGGCGACAGCGCCACGGCAGCCACCGGCCTGTCGGGCATCACCATGTCCCTGCAGGCCGAGGCCAAGGCCCTGCAGGTGCTGGTGCGGGCCGACCGGCAGGTCAGCGTGTCGGGCCAGTTGCAGGCCCAGTTGCAGCAGGGCCAGATCAGCCTGCGCGGCAAGCTCATCACCGACCGCGCCACCATCATCCTGCCCGATGAATCCGCACCGCGCCTGGGCTCGGACGTGGTCGTGCGCTCCGCCGCCAAGGACCGCGAAGACCAGGCCAAGGCCCAGGCCGCCGCCAAGGCCAACCAGGTCGCAGCGCAGGCAGAGACCGCCAAGCCGCCCGACATCGCCATCACCCTCAACCTGGGGCGCGACTTTGCGCTGCAAGGCCAGGGCATCACCACCCGGCTGACGGGCGAGGTGGACATCCGCAGCAGCGCCGTGCCCGGCGCCCCGCCCCGCGTGACAGGCGAGGTCCGCACCGACCAGGGCCGCTACCGCGCCTGGGGCCAGATGCTGGACGTGGAGACGGGCCTCATCCGCTTCAACGGCCCGTACAACAACCCCTCGCTCGACATCCTGGCGCTGCGCCCCAACATCAGTGTGCGCGCGGGCGTGCAGGTCACCGGCAGCGCACAGGCGCCGCGCGTCACGCTGTACTCCGACCCGGAACTGCCCGATGCCGAAAAGCTGTCATGGGTGGTGCTGGGCCGCAATGCCTCGGCCGGAGGCGCCGAAGCGGCCGTGCTGCAACAAGCCGCGCTGGCGCTGCTGGGCCGCAACGGCGGCCAAAGCCCCACCGCCAACGCCGCCAGCCGCCTGGGCCTGGATGAAATCGGCTTTCGCGGCGCCACCACGGGCGAGGACGCCAGCGCCGCCGCCCTCACCTTCGGCAAACGCCTGTCCAAAGACCTGTACGTGACCTATGAGCGCAGCCTGTCGGGCACGCTGGGCACGCTGTACATCTTTTACGACCTCTCGCGCCGCCT
Organism: Acidovorax sp. FG42; assembly: GCF_057809195.1. Taxonomy (NCBI): domain Bacteria; kingdom Pseudomonadati; phylum Pseudomonadota; class Betaproteobacteria; order Burkholderiales; family Comamonadaceae; genus Acidovorax; species Acidovorax sp. FG42. The sequence continues at coordinate 141,247 of NZ_JBMDJM010000007.1, forward strand.
CACCCTGCGCGGGCAAACTGGCGAGAAAAGCGCGGTGGACATCATCTACACCGTGAAGTACGACTGAGGCGCAACCGGCTAGGGAGGCACCTGCGCGCCACTACAATGCGCGGCTGCCTTACCTCCTCGTAGTTCAATGGATAGAACGAGTGCCTCCTAAGCGCTAGATACAGGTTCGATTCCTGTCGAGGGGACCAGCTTCATGGCCAAAATGGCTGCAAGCGATAGTGCAATATGCGCTAGCAGCTATCAAATCTGAAGCATCCGCACGCAATACGCGCCCTGCCCCAATCGGCGCATGGCCGTCCTAGCTGCCTTACTTCGAGTCCCTCTTGTCTGCTCGCCCTCGCGCAGACTGCGCAAGGTGATCGCCTTCCACAGCATCGGGCAAAGGCTCGTCCGGGCTGACCATGGTGCCCGCAGCGGCACCTCCCAGCGCACCGGCAATGCCGCCCAAGGTGCTACCGACCACAACACCCACCGGGCCCGCGACGGCCACACCCACGGCGGCACCGGCTGCGGCGCCGGCCATCATGCCGCCGCCCATCAGGGCGGAGTGGGCTTCGCGCTCTGCGTCTTCAGGCTCCAGCGCGGTCTGGGCGCCAGTTCGGGGGTCTTGCGATGGGATGCCGTAGCCGGGGCGTGCTTGCTCGGCCAGGTCTTCGTCCACGGGTGCGGTGGCCGCAGTGGAAGGGGTGGTTGAGGGAATCATGATGGGCTCCTTGGACATAGGGCGACGGCGCCAAGGGGGTGCCGTCACAGACCTTTTTAGCCCTGCAACCCAACCGATCAAGCCAGCCTGCAGACCGCACGCCTGTCAGGCAATGCGCCGTGCCATGGCACCGCCCGCTTGGCAGCCCCGCTCCGCCAGCACGCACCTTCAGGCCGCTTGCGGCGCCGTACGGTCTGCAGCAGCGGGCCGCGTAGCCGTCATGGCACTGCCCATCGACGCGGCCATGATGCAGCCGATGGCCAGCCACTGCACCGCGCTCAGGTGCTCGCCCAGCAGCGCCATGGCCACCAGTGCGGCCACGGCGGGCTCCATGCTGATCATGATGCCGAAGGCCTCCTTGGGCAGGCGTTTCAAAGCCATCATCTCCAGCGAGATCGGGATGGCGCTGGACACCGCCGCCACCGCCACGCCAATGAGCAGCACGGCGGGCGACAGCAGCGCCGCGCCCGCATGCACCACGCCCACGGGCACCACCACCAGCGCAGCCACCAGCAGGCCCAGCGATACCGAATGCCCCGCGTGCAGATGCCCGGCGCGCTTGCCGAACACGATGTACAGCCCCCAAAACACGGCCGCGCCCAGGGCGTAGAAGACGCCCACCGGGTCCAGCGTGCTGCCGTTGAGCCCCAGCGGCAACAGCATGCCCAGGCCCGCGATGGCCAGCGCCACCCACACAAAATCCACCGCGCGGCGCGATGACCAGATCGCCACCGCCAGTGGTCCCGCAAACTCGATGGCCACCGCCAGGCCAAACGGCAAGGTGCGCAGCGACATGTAAAACATGAGGTTCATGCCGCCCAGCGCCGCGCCGTAGAGCATGACGGCCCGCGCGTCCGCGCGCGACAAGTGCCAACGCCAGGGCCGCCACAGCAGCAACACCAGCAGCGCCGAAAAGCCCACGCGCACGGCGGTCGTGCCCTGCGCCCCCACCACGGGGAACAGCCAGTGTTTGGCCCACGAGGTGCCGATGCCCAACGCAGTGACGGAGCCCAGCACGGCCAGGAAGGGAAAGAACCGGTGCAGAAGAGAACGGAGGGGGGAGGCGCTCATGGGCTGAAAATATAGTGCGACCCCAGCGTGCTTTTAACTCGAATTTCGGGGGCTGCGCGCAACTTTCGCTCACCCTCAGAGCATGCTCCAAGGAAATCTCATGGCCACTCAGTCTGCACTTGACCGCTTTGACCTCGCGATCCTCGACATCCTGCAGGCCGACAACACCACGCCCCAGCGCGCGATTGCGCAGGCGGTGAATCTGTCGGCGCCTGCGGTGCAGCGGCGCATTCAGCGGCTCAAGGACAGCGGCGTGATCCGCGCCAACGTGGCCGTGCTGGACCCGGTGAAGGTGGGCAAGCCGCTGACCATCGTGCTGGAGGTGCACCTGGACAACGAGCGCCCCGACCGCACCGCCCCGCTGCGCGCGCGCATCGCCGCGGAAGACGCGGTGCAGCAGTGTTACAGCGTGACGGGCGAGGCGGACTACCTGCTGGTGGTGAACGTGGCGTCGATGGCGGACTACGAGGCGCTGACGCGGCGGCTGTTTGAGGGGGACGACAACATCAAGCGCTTTCGGACCTCGGTGGCGCTGGCCAGCCTGAAGACCGGGCTGCGCGTGCCGCTGGACAGCGCAGCACCCGCGGCCTGATCACGAGGCCATAACCCCGATCACAGCCCCAGCATCTGGCGCATCTGCTTGCCCGTGAGGCGCTGGCGCGGCCCGCCCAGCAGCTCGCACATGCGCGCATTGAGCGGCGCTGCGATGCCCTGTTGCGCCGCCAGCCGCACCACGGCGCCGCACAGCGCGTCGATCTCCGTCACGCGCCCGGCCTCCAGGTCGTCCCACATCGACGAGCGGGCCGTGGCGTCGATCTGCAGCATGCGCTTTGCCAGCCGAGTGAACAGCCAGTTGGGCAGGCGCAGCACATGGGGCAGCAGCGTGGGCGACACGGCGGTGACCTGGGCGGGGGTGATGCCCGCGCGCGCCATCACGCGCAGCGCCTCGGTCTGCAGCGCGGCAAAAACACGGCGGCAGTCGCGGTCCAGCAGCTCTTGCCGCAGGGGCAGGTTGGACAGCGCATTGACCGGGTTGTTGAGGTTGAGCAGCAGCTTGCCCCACTGCACCGCGCGGATGTCTGGCGGCAGCGTGGTGGCCAGGCCGGCGGCGTTGAACAGGGGCGCGATGCGCTCGGTGACCGCGTCGCGCTGCAGCTGCAGATGGCCCGCGGTGGCGCGGTGCACCTGCGCGCCGCGCAGCACCACGTTGTACGGCACCATGCCCGCCAGCACGTTCAGGCCGGGCGCCAAGGCGGCGATGCGGGCCACGTTGTCCACGCCGTTTTGCAGCGAGATCACCGGGGTGCCGGGCGCACAGGCCACCGCCAGCTCGCGCGCGGCAGACTCGGTGGCGCCGCTTTTGACGCACAGCAGGATGACGCTGTCGGCACCGGGCGCGGCGTCGGCCAGCGTGGGGGCCAGTTGCAGCGCGGACGCGGGCACGGTGCGGTCAAAGCCGTCCAGGTCGGTGACCTTCAGGCCGTGCTGCGCGATGGGCTCCAGCGCATGCGGCCGCCCCACCAGGCACACGGGCTGGCCGTGCGCGGCCAGGCGCCCACCCACATAACAACCAATGGCGCCTGCGCCCAAAACGATGAAGTTCATGCCGATGCGTGTGTGCTGAGGTGGAAGTGGGTGCAGGCAGATCGGGAACCGGCACAGCCTGCGCGCTACCCCCGCATTGTGCGGGGCAGGCCCCTGGCGGTGTGGCGCACACGTGACGAGGCGCTTTGAAGCACTCTGCGGGTGCTTATGAAGGCTTTTTGGCCGGTAGCGCTAGTGCAACATGCCTGAAACGCTATGCAATTCATAGCAAACAGGGCATCACACAGCTCAGGGCTTGGGAGCCGCAAACCGCACGGTCACCCGCAAGCCGCCCAGGCGCGGCGAGCTGTCCAGCACCACGGTGGCGCCATGGCCTTGGGCAATGGCCTGCACGATGGCCAGGCCCAGGCCGCTGCCGGGGGCACCGTCGGCGGTGACGCGCACAAACCGCTGCATGGCACGCTCGCGGTGCTCGGGGGCAATGCCGGGGCCGCTGTCTTCCACGGTGAGCACGGCGTGGTCGCCCTCGCTGCGCACCTGCAGGTCCACCTGGCCGCCGGGCGGGCTGTATTTGATGGCGTTGTCCAGCAGGTTGCGGGCCAGCATGCGCAGGGCCTCGGCGTTGCCGGTGACGGTGGCCGCGTCAGAGTCCAGCAGGCCCACATCCATGCTGCGCGCCTGGGCGGCGGCGGCCACGTCGGCCAGCGCCAATTGCGCTGTGGCGCGCAGGTCTACGGGGTCATTCACGGCCGTGCTGGCCTCCTGCCGCGCCAGGGTGAGCAGCTGCTCGACCAGGCGCGTGGCGCGCTCAATGCCGGCCGACAGGCGTTCGACGGCGGCCGCCCGCGCGGCGTCGTCGCCCGCACGCTGCAGGCCCTGCAGTTGCAGGCGCAGTGCAGCCAGGGGGGAGCGCAGCTCGTGCGCGGCGTCGGCCACAAAGTGTTGCTGCGCCTCAAACGCGTGCTGCACACGCTCGAACAGCAGGTTGAGTTCGCTCACCAGCGGCTGCACCTCATCGGGCAGCTGCGCATCGCTGACCGGCGAGAGGTCGTCGGCCTGGCGCTGTGCCAGCTGGCGGCGCACGCGCTCCACCGGGGCCAGCGACCGGCTCACGCCCCACCACACGGCCAGCACCAGCAGCGGCGCCATGATGGCCAGCGGCGCCAGCGTGCGCAGTGCCAGGCTGCGGGCCATGTCGCGCCGCGCGGCCATGTTCTGCGCCACCTGGATGACCTGCGAGCGCGTCTGCATGGAGAACACCCGGTAGGTGCCGCCACGCGCCTGCACGTTGGTAAAGCCCAGCACGGCAATCTGCGGCAGTGCGGCGCCCACGGCGGATTCAAAAATGCGCAGGCCCTCGTTAGTCCACACCTGCACGATGAATTCGTGGTTTTCGTCCTCGGGGTCCAGCCCGGGGCCCAGACCCTGCGCATCCACCGGCAGGCCCGAACGCAAGGCCAGCGCGGTTTGCTGCATGTGGTAGTCGAACAGCGCATCGGCCTCTTCCAGCGCGCCCCGGTAGGCCAGCGCGCCCTGCACCGCCCCGGCCAGCACGATGGCGGCGAGCAAGAACATCAGCAGCCGCATGCGCAACGAGCGCGGGAGCAGGGCCTGAAAGGTGCGTGAGATTTTTTCCATCACATCTTCGGTACCAGATACCCGACACCGCGCACGTTCAGCACCAGCTCGGGCCCCAGCTTCTTGCGCAGGCCGTGAATGTAGACCTCCACCGCGTTGCTGCTCACCTCGTCGCCCCAGCCGTAGAGCTTGTCCTCCAGCTGCTGGCGCGACAGCACCATGCCGGGCCGCGCAATGAGCGGCTCCAGCACCGCCCATTCGCGCCCCGACAGCACCACCGGTGTGCCGCGCACGGTCACCTCGCGCGTGGCGGGGTTGATGCTGACGCCCTGGTGCTCGTACACCGGTTCGGCCCGGCCCGCTGCGCGGCGCAGCAGGGCGCGGATGCGGGCCAGCAGCTCGTCCAGGTCATAGGGCTTGAGCACATAGTCATCGGCCCCGGCATCCAGCCCCTCGATACGCTGCGCCACGGCATCGCGCGCGGTAGCCACCAGCACGGGGGTGCGGTTCTTGCGGGCGCGCAGGTCGCGCAGCACGGCCAGGCCGTCGCGTTTGGGCAGGCCCAGGTCCAGCAGCACCAGGTCGTATGCCTGGGTGCGCAGTGCCGTATCGGCCGCGTCGCCATCGCGCGCCCAGTCCACCGCGTACTGCTCGGCGCGCAGCAGGTCCAGCACGGCTTCGCCGATCATGGAATCGTCTTCAACAAGCAGCAGGCGCATGGCAAGGGGGCAGAAAGGTCGGTCGGTCAGGAGTGCAGGAAAAGGGCCGGCTGCCAAGGATAGCGGCGGCATGGGCGCTGGCGCAGCACCGGGCTGCCAGAACGACTTGAATTTGACACATCACTGTCACAATGAAAGCGCCACGCGCACACCGCCCGCCCCAAGGGCCGGGCCATTACGACAAAAGACAAGGAGCAAGACCGATGGCAATTCCAATCACATTCCCCCCTCTCCACCACGTTGCTGCGGCCGTTGCGCTGGCCGCACTGGCTTCCACTAGCGCCCAGGCGCAGGGTGTGGTCAACGCGCTGTGCAGCACCGACGCGCCCTGGTGCGAAGCGGCCGCCAAGGAGTTCACCCGCAAGACGGGCATCAAGGTGAACCAGGCCCACAAGGGCACCGGCGAGATTGCCGCGCAGCTGCGCGCCGAGGCCAACAACCCCAAGACCGACATCTGGTGGGGCGGCACGGGTGACCCCTTCTTGCAGGCCGCCGAGCAAGGCCTGCTGGCCGAATACCGCCCCGCGTATCTGCACGACCTGCACAGCTGGAGCGTGCGCCAGTACGCCATGTCGGGCCACCAGGTGGGGGGCTTTTACAGCTCGGCCATCGGCTTTGGCTACAACACCGAAACGCTCAAGAAGAAAAAGCTGCCGGAGCCGCAGTGCTGGTCCGACGTGATCAAGCCTGCGTACAAGGGCGAGGTGGAAATCTCGCACCCCGCCTCCAGCGGCACGGCCTACACCGTGATCGCGGGGCTGGTGCAGCTGATGGGCGAAGACAAGGCGTTCGACTACCTCAAGGCCTTGCACAAGAACACCACCACCTACACCCGCAGCGGCCAGGCGCAGGCGCCCAACGTGGCCAAGGGCGAGGTGGGTGTGGGCATCACCTTCATGTTCAACTTTGAAAAATGGAAGGCCGACAAGTACCCGGTAAAAACCCAGGCGCCTTGTGAAGGCACCAGCTACGAGGTGGGCGGCATTGCGCTGGTCAAGGGCGCGCGCAACATGGACAACGCCAAAAAATATTACGACTGGCTGATGAGCCCCGAAGGTCAGGCCGTGGGCGCGCAGGTGGGCAGCTACCAGGTGCCTGCCAACAAGACCTTCAAGATGGACCCGCGCATCCCGACGCTGGACAACGTGAAGCTCATCAAATACGACTTCGAGAAATACGGCAAGGCTGCCGAACGCCGCCGCCTGATCGACCGCTGGACGAAGGAAGTAGAGCCCCTGCCGCGCTGATGCGCAGCGCCCGCCGCAGGGTACCAACCGACGGCGGGCGCAGGCCATGGGTCAGCCCAGGCGCACAGGCACAAAGATCTTGTCGCCGTCGCGCTCAATCAGCAGCGCCACCGACTTGCCCGCCTTGGCCATGGCGGCACGCACCTGCGTGATGTCCTTGATGGGCGCACCGTTGATGGCCAGCAGCACGTCGCCCGGCTGCACACCGGCCGCAGCAGCGGGGCCCCGTGCCTGCTCGATGACCAGGCCTTCATTGAGGCCCGCCGCACGCCGCTCCTGCGGGTCCAGCGGGCGCAGCGACAGACCCAGTTGGCCCTTGCCCACGGCGTCATCGTTGCGCGCCTGCTTGACTGCCTTGTCGCTGGCGTCGCCCAGGGTGGCGGTCAGCTCCAGCGGCTTGCCCTGGCGCCACACCGACAACTTGGCCTGCTGGCCCGGCTGCGCCTGGCCCACCCAGGCGGGCAGGTCGCCCGAAGCGACGATGGGCTGGCCGTCCACCTGGCGGATCACGTCGCCCGCCTGCAGGCCGGCCTTCTCAGCCGGGCTGCCCTTGCTGACGCTGGCCACCAGCGCGCCTTCGGGCTTGTCGAGGTTGAACGACTCGGCAAACGCCTGGTTCACCTCCTGCACTGCCACGCCCAGTTGCGCGTGGCGCACCTTGCCGGTGGCAACGATCTGGTCCTTGATCTTGGCGGCCAGCTCGATGGGGATGGAGAACGACACCCCCTGGTAGCCGCCCGAGCGACTGTAGATCTGCGAGTTGATGCCCACCACCTCGCCACGGGCGTTGAACAGCGGACCACCGGAGTTGCCGGGGTTGACCGCCACGTCGGTCTGGATGAAGGGCACCAGGCTGTCGTCGGGCAGCGACCGGCCCTTGGCACTGACCACGCCGGCCGTCACGCTGTTTTCAAAGCCAAAGGGCGAGCCAATGGCCAGCACCCACTCGCCTACCTGCAGGTCGCGGGTGCTGCCCAGGCGCACGGTGGGCAGGTTCTTGGCGTCGATCTTGAGCACGGCCACGTCGGTCTTGGGGTCAGAGCCCAGCACCTTGGCGCGGAACTCGCGCCGGTCGGTGAGCTTGACGATGACTTCGCTGGCACCCTTGACCACATGCGCGTTGGTCAGCACCAGGCCATCGGGGCTGACGATAAAGCCCGAGCCCTGGCCGTGCGTGGGTACGTTGGGCTGGGCCTGTGGCCCCATGCCGCCCGGAAAGCCGAACTGGCGGAAGAACTGGTAGAACGGATCGTTGGGGTCCATTTGCGGTGCCCGGCCCTGGCGCGCGGCGGGCTGGCCTTCGTCTTCACCGTCGTCATCGGCCATCGCGGCCTTGGTGCTGCCCGTCACGCTGATGTTGACCACAGCCGGGCCGTTTTGCGCGGTGATCTGCGCGAAGCTGGGCAAGGCCCCACCGGGGGCGGCGGGCGTCTGGGCCACGATGGCGGGGGGCGGGGTCAGGGCGCGGGCCTGGTGCCCGGTGATGAGGCCTGCGCCCGTGGCACCCACCGCACCGGCGGCCACCAGGGCCAGGATGAGGCGGCGGGGGGTGGAGGTCAGCGTTGTCGTGTTCATGGTGTGGTGCCTTTCCAATCGGAGTTGCGATGGAGGGCAGTGTGGACACCAACACTTAGACGAAACTTAGAGCGGAATTCAACGCCTTTTCTGCTTTTCTTTAGACCGTTGGTGCTTCCTCACAAAGCACCCGGTCGCCGCATCCTGCATATCACGCGGCGCCACGACCTTTCTGGCTCTCGAAATACACCACCTTGCGGGCCCGCATCACGTCGCCCAGGGGCCGATGCGCAGCCAGCGCCTGCCAGGGGTCGAACACAGCGGCCTCCACCTCGGCGGCCAGGGCTGCATCGGCGGCGGGATCCTGCCGTGGCAGGGTGAGCCGGGCCACGGTGGTGTAGGGCGTGGGCCAGTCCACGCTGGCATCTTCAATCGGGGTGGTGGCCTCGTCCACAAACGGCTGCAGCTGCAGGTCCCACTGCAGGTCTTGCTGGCGCAGGCGGCCGGAGAACTCGGCATCCCAGTCGTGCTGCACCTGCCTGACGGGCGCGCCGTTGGACGCATGGGGCACCATCCGCACCCGCACGGCATAGGGCCCACACGCAATGGGCGCAGCGCTGAACATGGCATGCGACGCAAAGCCGCCAAAGGGCCGCCCGAAGGTCTTGACCGTCTTGGCGATCTGCCGGGCTGCCCCCAGCAAGCCGTGGCGCTGCACCAGAAACTTGATCAACGCACCGCCGCCGTGCGACGCAGCGACCACAAAATCCACAAACTCGGCGCTTTGGGGGAAGGCAAATTTTTCCTGGTTGATGAGCAGGAAGTCCTGGCTTTTGGCGGGCCCGTTGCCCAACGCGGAGTCGCCCTGCACGCCGCGCACACTGATCGCAAAGCCCCGGATGTCGGGTTTGTGGTCCGCCGCCTTGTCCATGCCGCCGTTGCTCAGCCGCACCCGCACGTCGTACTGCGCCGGCCGCGCGAACAAGCCCTGGGCGGCAAACGCGGGCAGATCGCCCAGCACCTCCAGGCGGCCATACGCGGCCGTGAGTTGCTTGCGGTGCAGGCCCCGCCCGTTGCCATATTTTTGCGACTTGCGTGCCTGCAGCTCGGCAAACTGGCGCGCGTAGCCCGCAAAGCGCTGGGCTTCATCGGGTGCCACCACTTCTTTCCACTGGGTGCTGGGGGCGTTGGACATGTGCATGAGCCACCTTGGTTAAAAGCCAGGCGGCATGGTAGCGCGGCACGGGCCTCCCATGCCACCCCACTACGGGCCTTCAACCACTGACGAAGCGGTACACGATGGCGCCCCGCACCACCTCGCCCGGCTGCCACCAGCGCACCAGAAAGCCCGCGTGGTTGGGCGCATCGGGGTACTCCATGGGCTCCAGGCAGATACCGTCGCCCGGCTGCCACAGCCAGCCGCCCTGCCCCGCACCACGCCCCAGGTCCCGGGCGGGGTCGGCCTTGAGGCCGTGGCCTGCATACACCTGCACGCCAGGGGCGGTGCTCCACACCTCCATCGCACGGCGGCTCACCGGCTCGCTCAGCAGCGCGGCCAGGCGCAAGCCCGTTGGCGTGATGGATGACGACGGAGGGGCAAGGGGCGGAGCCTGTTCGTCCAGCACCAGGTAGTGGTCCAGCCCGCCCGCCACAGCGAGCTGCTCATAGGGTATTGCGATGGCATCCGCCACACGGCGGGGCTGGCGGAAGTCGAACGGCGTGCCCTGCACTCCCGACAGCCCGCCCGTGGGGCACACATCAGCGGCCAATGGCACATAGCGGCTGGCGGGCACCTGCAGGGTGTGGCCATGGGTGCTGCCCTGGCCTGCCAGGTTAAAGAACGCATGCCCGGTGAGGTTGAGCAACGAGGGGGCATCCAGCACCTCGGCCGTCCAGGCCATGTGCAGCGCGTTGTCGGCCGTGACCTGCAGGTGGAGCTGCAGGCGCACCGTGCCGGGCACCCCGTCGTCCTCGGGGCGGAAGATGTGGCTCAGGGTCAGGGCATCGGCCTGTACCTGCTCCACCGCAAACACCTGAAAGCGGCTGCCGCGCGGGCCCCCATGGTGGTGGTGTGGGCCACTGTTGGTGGGCAGTTGCCGGTGCGATCCGTCCGGCAGGGTCAGCGTGCCGGCGCGCAGCCGCCCCGCCCAGCGGCCAATGAGGGCGCCCATGGAGAGCTGGCCGTCCAGGTAGCCTTGCAGGCTGTCGTAGCCCAGCGCCACATCAGCCAGACCGCCCTGCCCGTCGGGCACCGCCACCTGCACCAGGCGGGCGCCGTAGTTGCTCACCGCCACCTGAAGGCCGCCGGGGCTGCGCAGGGTGAACAGGTCCGTGCGCTGGCCGTGCAGCTCTTGTTGAAACGCTTCGCGGGAAAGTGTGAAAGCCATGCGCCGAGTCTATTTGGTGGCACTGGCCGTATCGCGCGTGACCAGCCAGATGCCCACACACACCAGCACAAGGGCCAGCAGGTTTTTCCACTCCCACAGCGCCTCGCCCAAAAAAAGCGCCGACAGCGCCGCGCCGAAGACCGGCACGGTGAAGTTGAACACCGTGACCTGACTCACCCGGTTGTGCTTGAGCAAAATGCTCCACAGCGAGAACGCGGCCGACGACAGCAGCGCCAGATACACCAGCAGCACGGTCGAGCCCCAGGTAAAGCCCGTGAGCGAGCCACCCAGCGCCCAGCCTATGGCCAGCAGCGCCACGCCACCCAGGCCCAGTTGCCAGCCCGTCATCACCACCGAGTCCATGCGCTGCGACACCTGCTTGCCGTAGATGCTGGCCGCAGCCAGCACCAACGCAGCGATCACCACAAAACCTTCACCCAGCAGCGTAAAGTCCAGGTCCAGCGTGCCGCGCCCCAGGTTCACCACCATCACGCCCGCAAAGCCCACCAGACAGCCCCACAGCTTGGCGTGGCTCAGGCGGTCGTTGTGGTACACCCAGTGCGCCAGCAGTACGCTGAAGAAAGTACCGGTGGCATTCATGATCGATCCCTTGACGCCCGTGGTGTGCGCCAGGCCCACATAGAAGAATACGTACTGCAGCGTGGTCTGTGCCAAGCCCAGCACCACCAGCTGGCGCCCGGCCCCTGGCCCCAGACCCCAGATGGCCTTGCGCGTGGCCACGGCCCAGGCCAGCAGGATCAGACCTGCGCCCAGAAAGCGCAAGCCTGCGAATACGAGCTGCGTGGGGATGTCATTGCGGGCGATGCCAAACCAGGCGTAGCCGGTCTTGATGGCCGGGTACGAGCTGCCCCAGAGCAGGCAGCACAGCAGCGCCAACGCCACCACGACCTTGCGGTCGGAAAAACGGGTGTGACCCATGAGAAACGGTCTTTCAAGGACAACAGCCCTTGCAGGCAAGGGCTGTTGAAGAGGGAACACAAAGGGCCGGGGCCCGACGGGGTTCAGGTCACCGGCGCCGGGTTGAAAAGCACCAGCGCGTTGTGCAGCTGCCATTGCTCGGCCCAGGTCTTCTTGCGGCCGCTGGCCACGTCGAGCAGCAGGTGGAACATCTCCCAGCCCAGGTCTTCGATGGTGGCCTCGCCATCAGCGATCTTGCCGGCATTGATGTCCATGAGGTCGTGCCAGCGGCGCGCCAGGTCAGTGCGCGTGGCCACCTTGACCACCGGGCATTCGGCCAGGCCGTAGGGCGTGCCCCGGCCCGTGGTGAACACGTGCAGGTTCATGCCCGCAGCCAGCTGCAGCGTGCCGCAGATGAAGTCGCTCGCGGGCGTCGCGGCGTACACCAGGCCGCGCTGGTCGCGGCGCAGCTTCTCGCCCGGGGCCAGCACGTGAGCAATGGGCGCGCTGCCGCTCTTGATGATGGAGCCCATGGCCTTCTCGGCAATGTTCGACAGCCCGCCCGCCTTGTTGCCGGGCGTGGTGTTGGCCGCGCGGTCCACGCGGCCCCGGTCCAGGTAGCGGTCGTACCAGCCCAGCTCACGCACGATCGCGTCAGCCACTTCGGGCGTGGCAGCCCGGCTGGTGAGCTGCTCCACGGCGTCGCGCACTTCGGTGTTCTCACTGAACATCACGGTGGCGCCCGCGCGCACCAGCAGGTCGGCGCAGAAGCCCACGGCCGGGTTGGCGGTGACGCCGGAGAACGCATCGCTGCCACCGCACTGCACACCCAGCACCAGCTCGCTGGCGGGGATGGTCTCGCGGCGGCGGGCGTTCAGGCGCTCCAGGTGGGGCCGCGCGCTTTGCACGATGTGGTCGAGCATGGACATGAAGCCCACGTGCTCGTCGGCCTGCAGGCACACCGTCTCGGGGCCCAGCGCCGCGTCGCGCTCGTCGGTGATGGGGAAGCTGCCCGGGGGCAGCAGGCGGTCGGGCTGCAGCTTTTCGCAGCCCAGGCTCACCACCATGACCTCGCCCCCAAAGTTGGGGTTGAGGCTGATGTTGCGCAGCGTGCGGATGGGGATGATGGCGTCGGGTGCATCAATGGCCACGCCGCAGCCGTAGGTGTGCTCCAGGCCGATCACATCGTCCACATGGGGAAACAAAGGCAACAGCTCGGCCTTGATGCGGCGCACGGCCTGCGCCACCACACCGGCCACGCACTGCACGGTGGTGGTGATGGCCAGGATGTTGCGCGTGCCCACCGAGCCATCGGCATTGCGATAACCCTCGAAGGTGTAGCCTGTGAGGGGTTCGAGCACCGGGGGCTTCACGGTGGCCATGGGCAGGCCTTCGAGCGCGCGGGCCGAAGGCATCTGCAGCAGGCGCTCGTGCACCCAGCTGCCCGCCGCGATGTCTTTGAGCGCATAGCCGATGGGCACGTTGTAGCGGCGCACCACGCCGCCTTCAGAGATGTCTGCCAGCGCCACCTTGTGGCCCTGCGGCACCTTGTCGCGCAGCGTGATGCCTGCGCCCGGCACACCGGCTGGCAGCAGGGTGCCTGCAGGCAGGCCACCGTCGTTGGCGACGATGGCTACGTTGTCATCCGCGTGCATGCGGATGGTGAGAGCTTGTCGCATAAGTCCGTTCAATTCACAAGGTATGCCGGTTTCGCTCCACGCAGTGGCAGAGCCATCACTCCCGCGGGGTCAGCCGCCACCCTTGAGCACCAGGTCTGGCAGCCACATCGAAAACTGGGGCACATAGGTCACCAGCATCAGCGCCACGATGAGCGCACTGTAGAACGGCCAGATGGTCTTCATCACCTCACCCACCGACACGCCCCCGATGGTGCAGCCGATGAACTGGGTGGTGCCCACGGGCGGCGTATTCAGGCCCAGAGCGCAGTTGATGAGCATGACGATGCCGAACTGCTCGGTACTCATGCCGAACTGCTGGCAGATGGGCAAAAAGATGGGCGTGCAGATGAGGATGGTGGCCGCCATGTCGAGAAAGGTGCCCAGCACGAACAGGATGATGTTCACCGACAGGAAGATCACCCAGGGCGAGGTGCTCATGGACTTGAGCGCATCACCGGTGAGCTCAGCCACGCCGTACAGGCCGATGAGGTAGCCGAACATGGACGAGATGCCGATGAGCAGCAGGACCGTGCCCGTGGTCTTGACGGCCTTGGACGCGGCCTTGAGGAACTGCTCGCGCGTGAGCTTTTTGTAGACGAAGACCGAAAGAATCAACGCCCACAACACCGCCACCGACGCCGACTCGGTGGCGGTGAACGCCCCCGACAAAATGCCCGCGATGATGATGACCACCACCGCCAGGCCGGGCACCGAGGCGCGGAACGAGATCCACACAATCTCCCAGCCCGGGAAGGTGCCGGCGGGGTAGCCGCGCTTTACGGCTACGAAGTAGGCGGCTGCCAAGTTGCAGATGGTCAGCAGCAGCGCTGGCACGATGCCCGCGAGGATCAGCGCCGCAATGCTCACCTTGCCCCCAGCAGCCAACGTGAAGATGATCAGGTTGTGCGACGTGGGCATGAGCGCGCCCACCAGCGAAGCGTGGGTGGTCACGTTCACCGCGTAGTCAGCGTGGTAGCCCTCTTTTTTCATCTGCGGAATGAGCACGGCGCCCATGGCGGACACGTCGGCCACCGGCGAGCCCGAGACACCGCCAAACAGCGTGCAAGCCAGCACATTGCTCATGCCCAGGCCGCCGCGCACATGGCCCGCCACGCTCTTGGCAAAGTTGACGATGCGGTCGGCAATGCCGCCGTACATCATGATCTCGCCCGCGAAGATGAAGAACGGGATCGCCAGAAACGAGAACGGGTTCATGCCCGAAATCATCTGCTGGAAGCCCACCGCCAGCGGCAGGCCTTCGTACAGGATGGTGGCCAGCGAGGACAGGCCGATCGAGAAGGCCACGGGCACGCCCAGCAGCAGCAGCAGCGTGAAGCTCACGCACAGGATGGTCAACGCCATGATGGTGATGGAATTTTTATGAAGACGTTTAAGGAGCGGACTTAGAGGCTGGGAATTCCTTGGCTGTGCCCGAAAGGCGCGCCACAACGCTCCGGATCTAGGCGCAAAGCGCAGCCATAGCCAGCGCTATGGCGAGCATTTGCAACGACGGGCCGGGGCGTTTTGGCGTGCAAGGCGGGCATGGACAAGGGATTCCCAGTCTCTTTAGTGCCAGGCAGGCTCGACTTCAACGCCACGCAGGATGGCGATGATGTGCTCCAGCGAGAACATGGCCACCAGCACGCCGGCCATGGCGGGCGGCACGTACTTGAAGGCTTCGGAGATGCCCAGCGTGGGGATCTTGTAAGGCGCCACGGATTCAGCCAGCACACCGCAGTTCCAGGCCATGACGATGCCGAACAGCAGCACCAGGGCGTGGATCAGCAACTCGAGCTTGGTGCGCAGCCAGTCGGGCGCCAGCACCAGGAAGGATTCCAGGCCGATGTGGCCCGCGTCACGCACGCCCACGGCCATGCCCAGCATGGTCACGTACAGCACCAGCAGCACGGCGCCGCTCTCGGCCCAGGTGGGTGTGTCGTTGAAGATGTAGCGGCCGATGACCTGGTAGAGCACGGCGCACACCAGGAGGACAAGCCCCCCCACGCCAAGCTTCAGGCACGTGCGCGCGATGAAGGCACAGAGTCGCGTGTACATAGAAGGAACATTCAGAAGACAAACAAAGAAACCTGCCGCCGGGCGTCGGGCCCTGCGGCAGGGATGGCCAGGTTCACTGGACCGCGTCGATGCGCTTGACCATGTCCTGGAGCTTGGGGTCCTTCAGGAACTTGTCGTACACCGGCTTCATGGCCGCCTTGAAGGGCGCCTTGTCCACTTCCACGATGTCAGCGCCACCAGCCTTGACGACGGCCAGCGACTTCTCCTCCCGCTCGTCCCAGAGCTTGCGCATGTACACCACCGACTCCTTGGCGGCTGCTCGGATCGCCTTTTGCTCGTCGGCGCTCAGCTTGTCCCACACGCGCTTGCTGAACAACAGGATCTCGGGCGCCATGGAGTGCTCGGTCTTGTTGAAGTACTTGGCCACTTCGAAGTGGCGCGAGCTTTCGTAGCTGGGGTAGTTGTTCTCGGCGGCATCCACCAGGCCCGTCTTGAGTGCGGTGTAGACCTCACCAAAGGGCATGGGGGTGGCGTTGGCGCCCATGGCTTCGAGCAGCGAGACCCACAGGTCGCTCTGCTGCACGCGCACCTTCAGGCCCTTCACGTCGGCCAGGGTCTTGATGGGCTTCTTGACGGTGTAGATCGAGCGTGCGCCGGAGTCATAGAACGCCAGGCCCACAAAGCCCTGCGATTCGCAGTCCTTCAGGATCTCGTCGCCAATGGCGCCGTCCAGCACCTTGCGCATGTGCTCCTTGTCGCGGAACAGGAAGGGCATGGTGGGCACCATGGTGGCAGGACAGATATTGTTCATGGGCGCGACGTTCACGCGCGTCATGGCGATGGCGCCCAGTTTGGTCTGCTCGATGGTGTCCTTCTCGATGCCGAGCGAGCCCTTGGCGTACACCTTGATGCTGTGCTTGCCGCCGGTGGCCTTGGACAGCGTCTCGCCCATGTGGCGCACGGCCAGCACGGTGGGATAGTCCTCGGGGTGGATGTCGGACGAGCGGAACTCGGTGGCCTGCGCGGCCAGGCTGCCGAGCAGGATGCCGGCGGCGATGGCCACGCGGCCAAAGAGGTGTGGAACGTTCATGGTGCTTTGTCTCCTGGGTTGAATGGGGTTGGCGCGCTGCGCTCACGCGCTCTGGTACGGGGCTTCTGCGAGCCCTTGGGCGCCCGGGCGGGTCACGAAGACCGCGCCGCCGTGGGCGGCATCGTTGCCCTGCGGCTGGCCGGGGCGGATGGAAGTGATGAACAGCAGGTCCATGTCGGGCCCGCCAAAGCTGCACATCGAGGGCTTGCTGACCGGCACGGCCAGCGAGCGGTCCAGCACGCCCGATGGCGTGAAGCGATGCACCAAGCCCGCGTCGTTGGCGCAGATCCAGTAGCAGCCGTCGGTGTCGATAGCGGCGCCATCGGGCCGCCCTGGCAGTTCGCGCATGTCCACGAACTCGCGGCGCGGCCCCAGGCTGCCATCGTCGTGCAGGTTCAGCGACCAGATTTTCTGCACACTGGGGTGGCTGTCGCTGAGGTACATGGTGGCGCCATCGGGGCTGAAGGCCAGGCCGTTCTGGGTGACCAGGCCCTGCACCTGCGGCGCCGAGAGGCCACGTGCATCCTGCCGGTACAGGCCGCCCGCTGGCTGGGCCAGCGACATGTCGCGCACCATGGTGCCAGCCCAGAAGCGCCCTTGGCGGTCGCAGCGGCCGTCGTTGAAGCGCATGCCGGCTTGCGGGTGCTGCACGGCAGAGATAAGGGTGCAGACCAAAGTGCCGTCGTCGGCAGGCTGCAGGTGGAATACGCCGGTGTCCATGCCGGCGATGAGCCCACCGCTCGCATGCAGCGCAATACAGGCCAGCCGCTCAGGGGTCGTCCAGCTCCTCAGTTGCCGATCGGCCCAGCGCAGGCGGCGCAGCGCGCGGCCTTCAATGTCCACCCAGTACAGCGCCTGCTCGGCAGGGCTCCACAGCGGGCTTTCGCCCACCTGGTCCTGGTGGTGAGGCAGCAAGAGTTCCATCGGCTCGCTCACTCGAACGGACCGGTGCGCACAAACGGCCCGCCCTGGTAGATCACGGCCGGGTCGGTCAGGTCGGGCTGCGGGTCTGCGGCCTCTACCTTGGCGCGGAAGGGCTCGGAGCTGTCCTGCGGGCGGTAGCCAATGTGGCGGGCGAGTGTGTTGTCCCACCAAGTGGTGGTGTTGTCGCCCATGCCATAGATGATGCTGTGGCCCACCACCGGCGCCGTGAGGCTGGCCACCACCAGGCGCTCCAGGTCGTCGTAGCTCATCCATGTGGCCAGCATGCGGCGGTTGCGCGGCTCGGGGAAGGAGGAGCCGATGCGCAGGCACACGGTTTCGATGCCGTAGCGGTCAAAGTAAAAGCGCGAGAGGTCCTCGCCAAACGCCTTGGACAGGCCGTACAGGCCATCGGGCCGCGCCGGGTCGCGCAGGCCCACCACTTCGTCCTGGCGGTAAAAGCCGGTCACATGGTTGGAGCTGGCAAACACCACGCGCTTGACGCCTTGCTTGCGAACGGCCTCATAGAGGTTGTACGCCCCCACGATGTTGGCCTGCAGGATAGGGTCCCAGGGCTGCTCGGTGGACACGCCCCCCAGGTGCACCACGGCGTCCACCCCTTCGAGCAGCGGCAACATGGCACTGGCGTCTTCCAACCGCGCGGGGCGCAGTTCTTCGCCCGGCGCCTCGCTGCCCAGGTCGGCGATGTCGGACAGGCGCAAGGTGGTGCAGTACGCCTTCAGGCGCGTGCGCAATTCACGCCCCAGTCCGCCAGCGGCCCCGGTCAATAACAAGCGTTG
Organism: Acidovorax sp. FG42; assembly: GCF_057809195.1. Classification (NCBI taxonomy): domain Bacteria; kingdom Pseudomonadati; phylum Pseudomonadota; class Betaproteobacteria; order Burkholderiales; family Comamonadaceae; genus Acidovorax; species Acidovorax sp. FG42. Next base: position 159,445 of record NZ_JBMDJM010000007.1, read on the forward strand.
AAAACGGATCGGTGTCGGGTGACAGGGCATGGCTTTTGCGGAGGTTCTTGGTACAGTGGCGTTACAAGTGGTTGAACGTCATCAGTTGTCATACAACGAGGAGGCAATGTACTCCTTTCAACCCGTCCAACACATAGGGATAACACCGAGACATGAGCACCGACATTGCCCCACGCCGCAAGCCCCGCACCCTGGCCCTGGAGCTGGTGGACTCCCTGGGTGACCGCATCCGCGACGGGCGCCTGGCACTGGGCGACAAGCTGCCCACCGAGGCCGCGATCATGGCCGAGTTCAACGTCAGCCGCACGGTGGTGCGCGAGGCCATTTCCAAGCTGCAGGCGTCCGGCCTGGTAGAGACACGGCATGGCATCGGCACGTTTGTGCTGGGTCTCGGGCAGGCCCCGGGCTTCAAGATCACCCCCGACCAGTTCAGCACCCTGCGCGATGTGATTGCCGTGCTGGAGCTGCGCATCGGCGTAGAAACCGAAGCCGCCGCGCTGGCGGCGCAGCGCCGCACCCCCGCCAACCTCAAGACGATGCGCGAGGCGCTGGACGCCGTGGCAGCAGCCGTGGACGCCGGGCGCGACGCGGTGGCGGCGGACTTTCAGTTTCACCTGGAGATCGCACGCGCCACGCAGAACAGCCACTTTGCCGAGCTGATGGGCACGCTGGGCAGCATGATCATTCCGCGCGCGCGGCTGGATTCGGTGGAGGCCCCTAATGACGAGCGCAGGCAGTACCTGCGCCGCGTGAATGGAGAGCACGAAAGCATCTACGACGCCATCGTCGGCCAGGACCCCGACGCCGCCCGCGCTGCCATGCGCACCCACCTGGCCAACAGCCGCGAACGCCGCCGGCGCGCGCAGGCCGAGGCCGGCTGAAGTCCGGGGGACCCGGCAATGCCGCCCACCCGGCGCGCTGACCTGTCGCCCTGCGGGTCCGATGAGCCAGATACGACAGCAGGGCCCAGGCGGCAAGGAGTGATCTCATGAGTAGTTACCCGAAGTACCCATAGATGCGCTTATGTTGTACGATGACATACAACAAATCCACCATTGCCCCGCATTGGTACCCCAAGTGGCCTGGATGGACGCCGCCCGCAGCGGACAGCGCTCTCGGCCACGCCGTCCTGGCCCCTGGGCTTTGATCCGACTTTCTTCAACCACCCACCCTTTCACACCACCACCGCCATGCACGCAAACCTGATCGCCGGCAACTGGACCGAAGGCGTCCGCACGTACCAGAACACCAACCCCTCCGACACGCGTGACGTGATCGGCGACTACGCCGTGGCCAGCCGCGAGCAGGCACTGGAGGCTGTGGCCGCAGCGCACGCGGCCTTTCCGGCGTGGAGCCTGTCCACGCCCCAGCAGCGCTTCGACATCCTCGACGCGGTGGGCAACGAGATCATTGCCCGCAAGGCAGAGTTGAGCGACCTGCTGGCCCGCGAAGAAGGCAAGACCCTGCCCGAGGCCATTGGCGAAGTGGGCCGCGCGGCTGCCATCTTCAAGTTCTTTGCGGGCGAGGCGCTGCGCCCCGGCGGCGAGATGATCCCCTCCGTGCGCCCCGGCGTGGGCATCGAGATCACGCGCGAGCCGCTGGGCACCATCGGCATCATCACGCCGTGGAACTTCCCCATCGCCATCCCGGCCTGGAAGATCGCCCCGGCCCTGGCCTATGGCAACACCGTGGTGTTCAAGCCTGCCGAGGTGGTGCCAGGCTCTGCCTGGGCGCTGGCCGACATCCTGCACCGCGCGGGCCTGCCCGCCGGTGTGTTCAACCTGGTGATGGGTCGCGGGTCAGACGTGGGCGCCGTGCTGCTCGAAGACGAGCGCATTGCGGGCGTGAGCTTTACCGGCTCCGTCGGCACCGGCCAGCGTGTGGCGGCGGCCTGCGTGCCACGTGGCGCCAAGGTGCAGCTGGAGATGGGCGGCAAGAACCCGTTTGTGGTGCTGGACGACGCGGACCTGAACGTGGCCGTGGGCGCGGCCATCAACAGCGGCTTCTTCTCCACCGGCCAGCGCTGCACCGCCAGCAGCCGCGTGATCGTGACCGAAGGCATCCACGACCGCTTCGTGGCCGCCATGGTCGAGAAGATGAAGACCCTGAAGGTGGATGACGCACGCAAGACCGGCACCGACATCGGCCCCGTGGTGGACGACCGCCAGCTCGCACAAGACCTGGAATACATCGGCATCGGCCAGCAGGAAGGCGCCAAGCTGGCCTTTGGCGGCGAAGCACTGGAGAAGAACGCCGACGGCGCCCCTGGCTACTACCTGCGCCCCGCCCTGTTCACCGAGACCACGCCCGGCATGCGCATCAACCGCGAAGAAATCTTCGGCCCCGTGGTGAGCGTGTTGCGCGCCAAGAACTACGAAGAGGCGCTGGCTCTGGCCAATGACACGCCCTTCGGTCTGGCCAGCGGCATTGCCACCACCAGCCTCAAGCACGCCACGCACTTCAAGCGCCACGCCCAGGCCGGCATGGTGATGGTGAACCTGCCCACAGCGGGCGTGGACTACCACGTGCCATTCGGCGGCCGCAAGAGCAGCAGCTACGGCCCGCGCGAGCAGGGGCGCTACGCGGCAGAGTTCTACACCACGGTAAAGACGGCCTATACCCAGGCCTGATGCAGGCCTGACACAGTCGCCCGCACCAGCCGCGACGTCCCAAGGCGACTGGACAGGGCGCCAGCGCAACCCTGCGCCCGCCCCGCAATGCCGTTTGGCATGGATTTACAGCCAAAATGGCAGCAAGCGCAGGTGAATCATGCATATATTGCTACACTATTTATAGCATATGTGATTCACCAATGCCCCCTGCGAAACCTGGGGCCTCCCTTGCGTGGCAGAGACTGGGCGCCTCTGCCAGGGGCGTCACCTGTGGTGGGACGTTGTGTCGGTTGGGCACTGCCTGCGCCGTGCGGCAGTGCGCCTGACCAGCGCGGTGGCGGGATGACACGGCCTGTCGCACCGTTGCGTGAACCTCCCGCGCCCATCGTCCGCCCGTGACCAGGGCGGGCCGCGCGCCTATGATGGCTGCAGTTGCGTTTTGAAACACCCGCCCATGACGGCTCCTGCATCCCCCTCCGCAAGCCCCACTGGGCGTCCGCTCATCGACGACCCGTCATCGCCGCACAGGCGGGCGTCCAGCCTGCCCCTGCGCACCATGGTGGCTTGGGGCACGGCCCTGGTCCTGGTGATGGCCTGGGTCACGGTGGCCATCCTGATGAATGTGTCCTGGCGTGACGCGATGAACGCGCAGGTCCGGCAGAACAGTAACCTGGCACTGAGCCTGGGCGAACAGACCGTGCGGGTGATGGCAGCGGTGGACCAAGCCACGATCCGCATGCGGGACGCGGTCCAGGCCAACGACTTTGAAAAGGCGGATTTCACACGGTTTGCCAACGAAACCGGGCTGGCGCCCAAAATCCTGACCCAGCTCTCGCTGGTGGGGCCGGATGGCCGGTTTGTCGGCAGCAACATCGACCCCTCCGGCGAAAAAACCGGCCATGTCGATCTGTCGGACCGCGAGCATGTGCAGGTGCACCTGAACCCGAAAGCGGCAGAGGCCACGCGCCTGCAGCAGACACCCCATGGACTGTTTGTCGGCAAGCCGGTGGTGGGCAAGGTGTCTGGCAAGGCCACCATCCAGCTATCGCGAAAGATCCCGGATGCCAACGGCGGCACCGCGGGTCTGGTGGTGGCCTCCGTGAACCCCGGCTATTTTGAGGATGTCTATCGGGGGGTGCAGCTGGGGCGCATTGGGGTGGTGACCCTCATCGGCAACGACAGCACCGTGCGCGCCCGCGTCATGGGCGGGCAGAGCGTAGGCATGGGCAGCGTGGTGGCACGTGCTGCCAACAACAACATGGACGAACTGGGGGCCAACGGCAACTACGTGCGCTCCAGCGGCCTCGACGGCGTCGAACGCATCTATGCCTACAGCCGCGTGGGCGAATACCCCTTGCTGGTTGTGGTGGCCACCAGCACCGACGAGGCCTTGCAGGAATGGCGCGCCAGCCGCAATGTGGCGCTGTTCACCATGGCGCTGTTCAGTGTGGCGCTGGTGGGCGCAGCGATCATCTTCGTGCGCAGCGTGCGCAAGCTCGAAAGCACCAATGCCGCCTTGCGCATCAGCGAGGCCGAGGCCCGCTCTGCCAGCCAGGCCAAGAGCGAGTTCCTGGCCGCCGTGTCGCACGAGCTGCGCACCCCGCTTACCAGCATCCGGGGGTTTGCCGAGCTGATGGAACTGCGACTGGACCAGCCCCGATACAAAGAGCAGGCCGGACTGATCCGCAAGGCAGCCGACCACCTCAACGCCCTGCTCACCGAGATCCTGGACCTGGCCAAGGTGGAAGCAGGTGCCATGCCCCACATGCCCACCGAACAGAACGTGACCGAGATTGTTCAGTCCACCGCCGACTTCTTTGCCGTCACGGCCGCCAACAAGAACCTGGCGCTCCATGTGCGCATTGCCCCTGACGCCCCCCACACTTTGATGTGTGACGGACTGCGGCTCAAGCAGGTGCTCAACAACCTGCTGTCCAACGCCATGAAATTCACGACCGCAGGCTCGGTCACCATCGAAGTGGATGCCAGCAACGACGCAGTCCGCTTTCATGTGGTGGACACCGGCCCGGGCATCCCGGCGCACCTGCACGAAACGATCTTCGAAAAATTCCGCCAGGGCGACGACCAGGTGAGCTACCAGCACGGTGGCACCGGATTGGGCCTGGCGCTGTCGCGGGCGTTGGCGGTGCTGATGGGGGGCACGCTCACGCTGTCATCCGCAGAAGGCCAAGGCGCGCGCTTTACGCTGACCCTGCCGCGCAACCCGGGCACTGAGCCTCAGTAAGCAGGTTCGTACTGGTGGGACCTACGGCGTTGCAGAGTCAGTGCCGGCTGCGCAGCGTACGGCTGAGCAAAATGACCGGCACCAGCCCCACGGCCACCAGCGCCAGTGACGGCAAGGCCGCCTCGCCCAGGCGCTCGTCGCGGGCCAGCTGATAGGCCACCACGGCCAGGGTGTCGCTGTTGAAGGGGCGCAGCACCATGGTGGCGGGCAGCTCCTTCATCACGTCCACAAACACCAGCAGCGCTGCGGCGGCGGTAGAGCTCTTGAGCAGCGGCCAGTGCACGCGCGCCAGCAGGCCTGCGCTGCCCATGCCCAGCATGCGGGCAGAGTCGTCCAGGCTGGGCGGAATCCGCGCGTAGCCGCTCTGCATGGATTGCAGGGCGACTGCACAAAACCGCACCAGGTAGGCCCACACAATGCCAAAGGCCGTGGCCGTGACCAGCGCGCCCACACCCCACTGCGGCATGGCCGCCTGCAGCCAGCCTACGGGCAACAACAGCCCCACCACGATGACGGCGCCCGGCACGGCATAACCCACGCTGGCCAGCTGCACCACGCCACGCGTGATGGCGTCGGGCTGGCGGCGCACCGCAAAAGCCAGAGCGAGCGCGATGGCGACGGCCAGCGCCGCAGTGATGCATCCTAAGCGCACGCTGTGCCAGGCCCATTCCATGAACCGCTCCCACGGCAGCACCGACCAGTCGGCCGCCAGCGGCCGCAGCATGAAGACCACCGGGGCGACAAAACCCATGACCACCGGCACCGTACAGACCGCCCAGGCGGCCCACCGGCGCGCACCATGGAGCCGCAGCGGCTGCGCCTCGGCAGAGCCTGCGCGCCCGCCGCCGGTGGCAAAACGCATGCGCTTTTGCGCGCGGTGCTCCAGGTGCAGCAGCGCCATCACCACCACCAGCAGCATGGTCGCCAACTGCGCGGCGGCCAGGCGGTTGTCCATGGACAGCCAGGCCTTGTAGATACCCGTGGTGAAGGTCTGGATGCCGAAGTAGCTGGCCACCCCAAAGTCGGCCAGGGTTTCCATCAGCACCAGCGCCACGCCAGCCGCCACGGCCGGGCGTGCCAGCGGCAAGGCCACGGCGCGGATGCGGCGCGGCAGCGGTGCGCCCAGCAGGCGTGCGGCCTCCATGAGGTGGGCGGCGCGCTCACCCAGGGCCGTGCGCGCCAGCAGGTACACGTAGGGGTAGAGCGAGAAGATGAACACCCAGACCGCGCCGCCCAGGCTGCGCACCTCGGGCAGCAGGCGGCCTTCCAGGCCGAAGGTGTTGCGCAGGCCCACCTGCAGCGGCCCGCTGAACTGCAGAAAGTCGGTGTAGGCGTAGGCCGTCACGTAGGCGGGCATCGCCAGCGGCAACAGCAGCAGCCATTCAAAGGTGCGGCGGCCCGGAAAGTCGAACAGCGTCACGGCCGCAGCCGCCAGCGTGCCCACCACGGCCGCTCCCAGCGCAACCAGCACGCTGAGCCACAGCGTGGTCCACACATAGCCGGGCAGCACCGTGGCCGCCATTTCGCGCAGGATGGCGCCCGTCTGCGCATCGCCCTGCCCGGTGGGCGAGAACGGCAGCCACGACGCCAGCACCGCCAGCACCGGCAAGGCCAGAAAGCCTGCAAACAGGATCAGCGGGATGCTGCGAAAGACAGAGGACGGCGTGCGGCGCAAGGCGATGGGCTCGGCAGAAGGAAGAAAGCGCACACCTGCCGAAAGGCATGGGCACCGCAGCACCCAGGAATGCAAATGCGAATTTTAAGCATTCACTCCACCCCGCCTAAAATGCACAGATATGTTTCTTGAGGTCTCCCAACTCGAAGTGCACTACGCAGGCCGCGCACAGGCCGCCGTGCAAGGCGTCACGCTCAGCCTGAAAGCGGGTGACATCGGCGTGCTGATCGGCCCCTCCGGCTGCGGCAAGACCACCCTGCTGCGCGCCGTGGCCGGGCTGGAGCCCGTGACGGGGGGCGAGATCCGCCTCACCAAAAGCGTGGTCAGCAGCGCTCGCCTGAGCGTGCCACCCGAGCTGCGCCGTATCGGCATGGTGTTCCAGGACTACGCGCTGTTCCCGCACCTGTCGGTGGGCCGCAATGTGGCGTTTGGCATCCACCAGCTGCCCCGGGCCGAGCAGGCCGCGCGCGTGGCCGAGGTGCTGAAGCTTGTGGGGCTGGAGGGCAGTGAGCACCGCTACCCCCACGAACTCTCTGGCGGCCAGCAACAGCGTGTGGCACTGGCCCGCGCGCTGGCGCCGCGCCCACAACTCATGCTGCTGGACGAGCCGTTCTCCAACCTCGATGTGGACCTGCGCGAGCGCCTGGCGCACGAGGTGCGCGGCATCCTGAAAGCCGCTGGCGCCACGGCCCTGTTCGTCACCCACGATCAGTTCGAGGCGTTTGCGATCGGCGATGTGATCGGCGTGATGAACGAGGGCCACCTGCACCAATGGGACGACGCGTACACCCTGTACCACCGCCCCGCCACGCGGTTTGTGGCGGACTTTATCGGCCACGGCGTGTTTGCGCCGGCGACGCTGGTGCAGCGCGGCAACAACGTGGTGGCGCAAACCCCCTTGGGCGACCTGACCGACCTGGACGAGTGTCCCCTGCCCAGCAGCTACCCCGCTGGAGAATGTGATGTGCTGCTGCGTGCCGACGACATCGTGCACGACGACCATGCGCCCGTGCAGGCGCAGATTGTGCGCAAGTCGTTCCGGGGTTCGGAGTTTCTGTACACCCTGCGCCTGGCCAGCGGCCACACGGTGCTGGCCCATGTGCCCAGCCACCACGACCACGCGCTGGGCGAGTGGATCGGCATCCGCGCCCAGGTGGACCACGTGGTGACGTTTCCGCGTGGCTGAGGGGGTGTTGGAGTCAAAATCGGCCGGATGCGCTAGTCGAACATGCCTGAATAGCTATTGAATCAATAGCAACCACCCTTCCGCTCAGGACTTGCCCTTGCGCTGCAAGCCCTCCAGGCCGTTCAGGTCCACCTGCGACATCAGGCCGCGCAGCTCTTTCACACCGATCTTGTCTCCTTCGATGCTGACCACCAAGCCGTTCTTCAGGATGGTCTTGAACTCGGCGTGGCTGCCGTCCTTGTCGTAGCGCTGGTGCAGGGTGCGGCCACCTTCCTGCCAGGTCTTTTCGGCGCTGGTCTGGTCTTCCTTCTCGCCCTGCACCATGCCCATGGCCATCACCGCCATCTGCCCGAGGCCGCCCACATCCACGATCTCCAGGCGCAGCTGCTTGTCATCGTTGCCATATTGGGCGCTGGCCTGGCTGGTGGGCAAGCCCAGTGCGGCGCCGTCCTGCACATCAAAACCCGTGCGGGGCAGGCCTGCCAGCTTCTCCGGCAGGGCCGCCTTGAGCGACTGGGCCGCGATGGCCTGCCCCCCACCCAGCACACCGGCCGCAGCCTTGGCGGCATCGCCCGTGGCGGCGGCGATGGCGGCCGGGTCCTGGCTCTTCTGGGCCTCTTCCATCTTGCGGGCGGCTTCTTCCATCTTCTTGCCCGCGGCTTCCAGGCCGGCAGTGTCGATCGACACCTTGCCGCCGGGTGTGTTCATGGTGATGGCAGGGGCGTCGGCACCGCCCAACAGCGCACCGCTGCGCGGCATGAACAGCGCACTGACGGCACCGATGACCACACCCATCACGATGGCCGCAATGACCACCACCACCGTGTAGCCCACCGACTTCTCGGGCGCACTGCGCATGAGCACCGGCAGGCCGGTATAGAGCAGGTAGATGGAGTACAGCGCCGCCAGCAGGCCCAGCATGGCCAGCGAGGGCAGCAGGCTGAAGATGCCGCCCAGCAGGGCAGCCGTGCTGGCGTACACCGCCACCTTCTGTGCCTGGATGGCGTTCTTTTGCCCGCCGAAGGTGGGCGCCAGCGCATCGATGATGAAACCGAGCACTAGCAGGCCCACCAGGCTCAGCCCATACGACACGACCATGTTCACCAACCCGGACACAAACGGCACGCGGATGGTGACGCCAAAGCCGCCAAAACCGATCAGCGACATGCCGATGAAACCGCAGACCGCCGGGATGGCGGCCAGGATCATGGCGTAGCTGGTGAACAGGGTGGCGGTGTCGGTAGCCTCCGTGTCGATGGTGGCCCAGGCCTCCTTGGGTTGCAGAAGAATGCTTTTGGCGCGTTCAATCAGGTTCATGGTGCCCTCCCGGCAGTGTGCAAAGGCCTGCGATGACCCGCAGGCAAACGGAAAGCGCGGACGATACGGGACATTGCACCGGGCAGACCACCCGCGCCATCGCCTGCACGACCCAAAGCGTGGAATATGCACGCTTTTGCCGCACAAAGACGGCTTTTGGGGAACCTAGCGCAGGACCCGGAGCCTGCGAGCGTTCTCAGGCTTTGCGCAGCTGATCGACCGTGTCGTGCAGGTGCTGCGTCCAGGTGCGGCGGTCGCGCTCGCCCGCCAGTTCGGGGGCGCCGTAGTGCACCACGGCTTCGATGGGCGGGGCGCTGAGCGTGCGCCAGATCGAGCCCACCAGGGTTTCGTCGCCGATGTAGCTGGGAGCAAAACTGGTGGCGCCCGTGGCCTTGTCGGCAAAGCGCAGGCCTACGGGCTGCACGGGCGCCTTTGCAGCCACGGCGGCCTGCAGCAGGTTGGCGTGGAAGGGCAGCATCTCGCGCCCGTCGCCCGTGGTGCCTTCGGGGAAAACGGCCAGCACCTCGCCGCGCTCCAGCGACTCCTGCATCGAGCGCACCATGCGCAGCGCATCGCGGCGCGAGCTGCGCTCGATGTAGAGCGTGCCAGCGGCCGTGGCCAGGGTTCCGATCAGCGGCCAGCCCTGCACGTCGGACTTGGAGACAAAGCGGCAGTGCCGCGCGGCGTGCATCACCGGGATGTCGAGCCACGAGATGTGGTTGGCCACCAGCATCACCGGGCCAGTGACCGGGGGCTGGCCCAGGATGCGCAGGCTGATGCCCGCATGGGCCAGCAGCTCCATCGACCACACCTGAACGCGGGCGTGCTGCTGGTCCGGCGACAGCGACGGGAACCGCAGCGCCACAATCCACAGGCCCTTGGCAATATGGCCCAGCAGCCGCAAGAGGCGCCAGCTGGCGCGCAGGAACTTCACGGCTGGGCCTTATCGCGTTGAGTCGTCTCAGCTGCGGTCGAAAGCGACCTGTCCGCCCACCAGGGTCATGCGCACGCGGCCGGGCAGCTCGTAGCCCGAGAACGGCGTGTGTTTGCCCTGGCTGGCGAACGCGTCGTCCTGCACCGTCCACGCGGCCTGCGGGTCGAAGATGCAGAGGTCGCCCACGCCGCCTTCCACGATCTGGCCCACGCTGGCCTGCAAGGTGCCGAGCGCATTGCCCAGCACGCGTGCGGGCTCGGCCGTGACCACGGCCAGCGCGCGCTGCAAGGGCACGCCGCTGTCCTGCGACCACTTGAGTGCCAGCGACAGCAGCAGCTCCAGGCCCGTGGCGCCGGGTTCGGCCTCGGCAAACGGCAGGGTCTTGGCGTCTTCATCCACCGGGGTGTGGTCGGACACCAGCGCATCGATGGTGCCATCGAGCAGCGCCGCGCTCAGGGCGTCGCGGTCGCGCTGCTGGCGCAACGGCGGCGTCAGGCGCGCGCGGCTGTCAAAGAAACCGATGTCGTTCTCGGTGAGGTGCAGCGAGTTCATGCTCACATCGGCCGTGACTTTCAGGCCATCGGCCTTGGCGCGGCGCACCAGATCAACACCCGCAGCGCTGCTGAGGCGGCACAGGTGCACGCGCGCGCCGGTGGTCTTGAGCAGTTCAAAAATGGTGTGCAGCGCGATGGTCTCGGCCGCCACGGGCACGCCCGACAGGCCCAGCCGCGTGGCCAGCGCACCGCTGGCGGCCACGCCCTTGCCCAGGTGCATCTCTTGCGGGCGCAGCCACACGGTGTAGCCAAAGGTGGCGGCGTACTGCAGCGCGCGCTGCAGCACCTGGGTGCTGGCCAGCGGCACCTCGGCCTGGCCAAAGCCCACGCAGCCGGACTCGGTCAACTCGGCCATCTCGGTCAGCACCTCGCCGGCCAAACCGCGTGTCAATGCGCCCAGCGGGAACAGGCGCGACTGGTGCAGCTTCTCGGCGCGGAACTTGAGCATCTCCACTAAGCCGGGCTCGTCGAGCACAGGGTCGGTGTCGGGTGGGCACACAAGGCTGGTCACGCCACCGGCCACGGCCGCAGCCATTTCGGATTCGAGCATGCCTTCGTGCTCGTGGCCGGGTTCACGCAGGCGCGCAGCCAGGTCCACCAGGCCGGGCAGCACGATGCAGCCGGCAGCGTTGATGGTGCGATTGGGCGCAAAGTCGGGCGGCACCCGGTTGACCCCCACGATGCGGCCTGCCGCCAGCGCGATGTCGCAGGTCTGGTCAAGGCCCGAGGCGGGGTCGATCACACGGCCGTTCTGGATCAGTATCTTCATGATTTCAAGCCAAATAGGCCGATAGCGCCAGTGATATATGCGCTAGCAGCTATCAAAACAGGAGCATTCACCGAACGGATCACGCTTCATTCCCCGCGACGATGGACATCACCGCCATGCGCACCGCGATGCCGAAGGTCACCTGCGGCAGGATCACGCTCTGCTTGCCATCGACCACGGCGGAGTCGATCTCCACGCCACGGTTGATGGGGCCGGGGTGCATGACGATGGCGTCAGGCTTGGCCAGTTGCAGCTTCTCCTGCGTGAGACCGAAGCTCTTGAAATACTCCTGGCTGGACGGCAGCAGCGCTCCGCTCATGCGCTCGTTCTGCAGGCGCAGCATGATGACCACGTCGGCATCCTTGATGCCCTCTTCGAGCGTGTGGCACACGCGCACGCCCATCTGCGCCATGTCGCTGGGCACCAGGGTGCGCGGGCCCACCACGCGCACTTCGGCACAGCCCAAGGTGGTGAGGCCGTGGATGTCGGAGCGCGCCACACGCGAATGCAGCACGTCACCCACGATGGCCACGGTGAGGTTGCTGAAGTCCTTCTTGTAGTGGCGGATGGTGTACATGTCCAGCAGCCCCTGCGTGGGGTGGGCATGGCGGCCGTCGCCGGCGTTGATCACGTGCACATGGGGCGCCACGTGCTGGGCGATCAGGTAGGGCGCACCCGACTCGCTGTGCCGCACCACGAACAGGTCGGCCGCCATCGCGCTCAGGTTGGCGATGGTGTCGAGCAGCGATTCGCCCTTGCTGGCCGAGCTGCGCGCGATGTCCAGGTTGATCACGTCCGCCGACAGGCGCTTGGCCGCGATCTCGAAGGTGGTGCGGGTGCGCGTGCTGTTCTCGAAGAACAGGTTGAACACGCTCTTGCCGCGCAGCAGAGGCACCTTCTTCACTTCGCGGTCGTTCACGCTCACGAAGTTGGCGGCCGTGTCGAGGATGTGCGTGACGATGTCGCGCGGCAGGCCCTCGATGGACAGCAGGTGGATCAGCTCGCCGTTCTTGTTGAGTTGGGGGTTGCGCTTGTGCAGCACGGTCGGGCCTCTTTAGTCTTTGTCCTGGACTTGGAATTGGAAGGTGCCGCTGTCGCCCCGCGCCAGGGCCAGCGACTGGGCGGCGGGCAGCGCCACGCGCGCGGCGGCAAAGTCGGCCTGCACGGGCAGCTCGCGCCCACCCCGGTCCACCAGCACGGCCAGGCGCACGCTGGCGGGGCGGCCGTAGTCGAACAGCTCGTTGAGCACGGCGCGGATGGTGCGGCCGGTGTAAAGCACGTCGTCGAGCACCAGCACGTCGGCTCCGTTCACATCAAACGGCAGCGCGGTCTGTGCGCTGGCCGACAGGCCGCGCTGCGCGAAGTCGTCGCGGTGCATCACCGACGAGAGCACACCGGCGGGCCCTTCCAGGCCCAGGTCTTTTTGCAGGCGCTCGGCCAGCCAGGCACCGCCCGAGGCAATGCCCGCCAGGCGCGTGGTGGGGGTGAGCATGCTGCGCACGCCGCGCAGCAGCTCGCGGTACAGCGCCTCGGCGTCTAGCACCAGGCTGCCGGACATTCCGGGGGATGGGGTGGTCATGGGAGATTCCTCAAAAACTGTTCCAGGATGATGCAGGCCGAGGCCGCGTCGGCATCCTTGGCGCCACCAGCGATGGCTTCGGTGGTGCTGTAGCGCTCGTCCACCTCAAACACCTGCAGGCCAAAGCGCCCTCGCAACTGGCGCCCGAATTTGAGCGCGCGTGCGGTGTTCTCGTGGCTCGCGCCGTCGGGGTGGTAGGGCACGCCGATCACCAGCGCGTCGGGCTGCCATTCCTTGATGCGCTCGGCCACCTGTGCAAAACGGGCGTCGCCCTCGGCCTGGATAGTGCGCTGGGGGGTGGCGCTTTTGAGCATGCGGTTGCCCGAGGCGACGCCCGTGCGCTTGAGCCCGAAATCAAAAGCAAGAAAAGTCTGGAAATGCGCAGGAACGGCTGGCGGCTGAATGGACTGAGCGGGCGCGCCAGTCATGCGTGCCCCGCCTCGGGCGACAGCATCCAGGCCTGCAGGCCCAGCAGCGACAGGGCCCGGTCGTAACGCTCAGGCACGGGGGTATCGAAGATCACCGACAGATCGGCCGCCACGGTGAGCCAGGCGTTCTCGGCCAGCTCGGATTCGAGCTGCCCCTCGCCCCAGGACGAGTACCCCAGCGTGATCAGCACGCGGCGGGGGCCTGCGCCCGTGGACAGGGCTTCGAGCACGTCCTTGGAGGTGGTCATCTCCAGGCCGCCGGGGATGGTCATGGTGGAGGCATAGGCCGACTCGTCGGTTTCCCCCTTGTCCATGAGCATGGGTTCGTGCAGCACAAATCCGCGCTCGGTCTGCACCGGGCCGCCCTGAAAAACGGGCTCTGTGGTGAGGTCCTCGCGGCGCAGCGACAGGTCCACCTTGTCAAACAGGCCCTTGAGGGTGATATCGGTGGGCTTGTTGATGATGAGGCCGAGCGCACCGCGTTCGCTGTGCTCACACAGATAGACGACGCTGCGCGCAAAAGACTCATCTTCCAGGCCGGGCATCGCGATCAGGAAGTGATGCGTCAGGTTGATGGGCGCAGAATCGAAAGACATCCCGCAATTTTAACGGTGAACATGCCCCCCTCCCCCGAGCCCACTTACTCCCGTGGCCTGGTCTGGTTCCGCCGCGATCTGCGTGCCCACGACCAGGCGGCCCTGTACCACGCGCTGACGCGCTGCGAGCAGGTGTTCTGCGCCTTCGTCTTTGATAAGGACATCCTCGATGCCCTGCCCCGCGCCGACCGGCGGGTGGAGTTCATCCGGGAGTCGCTGGTGGAGCTAGATGAAACCCTGCGCGCACTTTCGGGGCATGAAAGGGGAGGCCTCATCGTGTGGCACGCGGTGGCCAGCGATGCCATTCCGGCACTGGCTAACGCCCTGGACGTGCAGGCGGTCTTTGCCAACCACGATGACGAACCCCAGGCGCTGGACCGCGACCGCTTGGTGCGCACGCGCCTGGCGGCTGCAGGCAAGGCCTTCCACACGTTCAAGGACCATACCCTGCTCGAGCGCAGCGAAGTGCTGACGCAGACCGGCAACCCGTACAGCGTGTTCACACCGTACAAGAATGCATGGCTCAAGAAGATCGATGTGTTCCAGCTCAAGAGCTATCCGGTGGAGCGCCACGCCCACCACTTGGCGGCGCGCCCAGAGGCTCATTGCCAGCCTGTGCCCACCTTGCAGGACCTCGGGTTTGAGCCCACAGCGCTATCCCAGCTGCGCCTGCCCACCGGCGCCCAGGGCGCACAGCAGTTATTCGACGATTTTCTCGGCCGCATCGAGCGGTATGAGGACACGCGCAACTTTCCGGCAGTAAAAGGGCCCAGCTACCTGAGCGTGCACCTGCGGTTTGGCACCATCTCGCCGCGCTTGCTCGCGCGCACGGCGCACCGCCTGATGCTGGAGGGCAACCCGGGCGCCACGACCTGGCTCAGTGAGCTGATCTGGCGGGACTTCTACTTCCAGATCCTGCACCACCACCCGCATGTGGTGGGCCAGAGCTTCAAGCCGGCCTACGACGCCATTGCCTGGGAGACCGGCCCCGAGGCCGATGCCCTGTTTGCCGCCTGGTGCGAGGGCCGCACCGGCTACCCGCTGGTGGATGCCGCCATGGCGCAGATCAACCAGACGGGCTACATGCACAACCGCCTACGCATGGTGGTGGCCAGCTTTCTGGTGAAAGACCTGGGCATCGACTGGCGGCGCGGCGAGGCCTACTTTGCCACGCACCTCAATGACTTCGACCTGGCCGCCAACAACGGCGGCTGGCAGTGGGCCAGCTCCAGCGGGTGTGATGCCCAGCCCTATTTCCGCATCTTCAACCCGGTCAGCCAGAGCGAGAAGTTCGACCCGGAAGGCAAGTTCATCCGCCGTTACCTACCCCAGCTCGCAGCGCTCCCCACCAAGGCACTCCACGCCCCCTGGCTGGCGCGCCCGCTGGAGTTGCAGGAAGCGGGCGTGCGCCTGGGAGACACCTATCCCTTACCCGTGGTGGAGCACGATGCCGCACGGCAACGCACGTTGGAGCGGTATGCCGTGGTGAAGACGGCTGCAGGGTGACAACACACGGACCCACAGACTCAAGCAGGTCGCCGAGGGCTAGCGATGCGCGGTGGGCGGCGGGTCGTCCGGCGGGGGTTCCTCCGGCGCCATCTGCATGCTCTCACCGCCCAACGAGGCCCCGGCGGCCAGCCGCAGCCGCAAGCGCACATCGGTGCGGTTGTCCGCGTTGGCGATGGCTTCTTCGGGCGATATCGCACCGGCCTCCACCATGCCCAGCAGCGACTGGTCAAAGCTCCACATGCCCTGCTCGCCACTGCGGGTGATGGCGGTCTTGAGTTCGTCGATCTGCCCCTTCTGGATCAGCTCGGCCACATAGGGCGTCAGCAGCATGATCTCGGTGGCGGGCACCAGATGGCCTGCAAGCCCCTGGACCAGCCGCTGCGCAATCACGGCGCGCAGGTTGAGCGACAGGTCCATGAGCAGTTGGCGGTGCGCATCCTCGGGGAAGAAATTCACGATGCGCTGCACGGCCTGGTTGGCGTTGTTGGCGTGCAGGGTGGACACACACAGGTGGCCGGATTCGGCGTAGTGCAGCGCATGCTGCATGGTGGCCCGGTCGCGGATCTCGCCAATCATGATCACGTTGGGCGCCTCGCGCATGGCGCGGCGCAGCGCCTCGTCGTAGGACAAGGTATCGAGCCCCACCTCGCGTTGCGTCACCAGGGATTTTTTGTGGCTGTGCAGGTATTCGATGGGGTCTTCCACCGTGAGGATGTGCCCGCCGGTGTGCGTGTTGCGATGGTCCAGCAGTGCCGCCAGCGTGGTGGTCTTGCCGGAGCCTGCCGAGCCCACCGTCAACACCAAGCCCCCTTTGAGAAACGCCAGCCGCTGGAGCACGGGCGGCAACCCCAGTTCTTCCAGCGTGGGAATCCGCGCAATCACATGGCGAATCACCATGCCAACCTGCCCGCGCTGCATGTGCACATTCACCCGAAAGCGCTCACCATCGGCGGTCTGCAGCGAGAGGTCACATTCCATCGTGGCCTCAAACTCCTTGCGCTGGGCCTCCCGCAGGATGGAATAGGCCATTTGCCGCACATCGTCGGCTGAGAGCACTTGCTGCGCAATGGGGATGAAGGCGCCCTGCCGCTTGATGGTGGGCGCAGCACCGGCCATCAGAAAAAGGTCCGAAGCGCGCTCGCGCGCCACCAGGGCCAAGCAAGCCAGCAGCCGGGGATCGGGGGGCGGGGATGGTGTCAGCGGGTTCATCACGGAGACTCGGTCCGCCGTGTCCTTGCACAGGACACAAGCGATGGTGATGAATGAGCACTCCCGACCCAGGCTGACTCGCAGGGTCGGGAGTGGGCCTGCATGGTGTCAGGCCTCGGCCGCTGCGGCGATGCGGGCGTAGTGCTGAATCAAGCTCAGCAGCTCTTCGTCCGAATACGGCTTGCCCAGGTAGTGGTTCACGCCCAGCTCCATTGCATGCTCGCGGTGCTTTTCAGCAATGCGCGAAGTGATCATGATGATGGGCAGATCACGCAAGGCACCGTCTGCACGGATGTTGCGCGCCAGATCGAAGCCGTCCATGCGCGGCATTTCAATGTCGGACAGAACCACCGTCGGACGCTCTTCCTGCAGACGCTCCAGCGCCTGCAGACCATCTGCCGCCAGGGCCACACGGTAGCCTTCGCGCTGCAGCAGGCGCTGCGTGACGCGGCGCACCGTGATGGAGTCGTCCACCACCAGCACCAAAGGCACCTGGCTGGGGCCCGACAACTGCTGGGACACCACGGCTTTGCCCGTGCCGCCGGCAGCGGGGGCGTCGGGTGCTGGCGCCATATCGGCACTGGCTGCGCGCACCTGGTCGCCGTACACCGTGGCCAGGGCCACCGGGTTGTAGATCAGTACCACGGCACCCGAGGCCAGCACAGACATGCCCGCCAGACCTGGCAGACGGGACAACTGCGGCCCCAGGTTCTTCACCACGACTTCCTGGTTGCCCAGCACTTCGTCCACGTGCATGGCCACGCGCTGGGCAGCGCTTCGGAAGATCACCACCGGACGGGTCTTGCCCGCTGGCTCGGTGCTGCGGGTGGACGACTGCAGGAGGGCTCCCGACCAGAAGAACGGGATCTTCTCCATGCCGTCGTCAAACACACCGGTGCGATACGCCTCTGCAAGGTCGGGGGCCGAGGTGCGACGGACGATTTCGACCACGTTGGCCGGAACCCCGATCGCCAGATCGCCCGAGCGCAGCATCACCACCTGCGTCACCGCCGTGGTCAACGGCAGCACCATGCGGAACGCAGCGCCCTTGCCGGCCTCGGTGGTGGTCTCTATGCGGCCGCCAAGCGCGTTGATTTCGGCACGCACCACGTCCATGCCGATGCCACGACCTGCCAGGCCCGTGACCTCCGAGGCCGTCGAGAAGCCCGGCATGAAGATCAGGTTGGCGGCGTCAGCATCGCTCAGCTCCACGCCAGGTTCCACGATGCCCTGGGACAGGGCCTTTTCGCGGATGCGCGGCAGGTTCAGGCCTGCGCCGTCATCACGGAACTCGACAGACACGTCGTTGCCTTCGTGGTGCAGATCCACCGTAATGGTGCCCGACGCCGGCTTGCCAGCCGCCATGCGGACCTCCGGCTCTTCGATGCCGTGGGCCACGCAATTGCGCAGCAAGTGCTCGAAGGCGGGTGTCATGCGGTCCAGCACGCCACGGTCCATTTCAATGGAGCCGCCGGTGATGTCCAGCTTGATCTGTTTGCCGGTTTCCTTGGAGGCCTGGCGCACTACGGCGTACAGGCGTTCGGCAATGCCTTCGAACTCCACCATGCGGGTGCGCAGCAGATCGCGCTGCAACTCACGCGCCTGGCGGCCCTGGGCGATCAGGTCGTCTTCGGCGCCTTCCATGGCGCGTTGCAGATTGCGCTGCACCGTGGCCACGTCGTTGACCGACTCGGCCATCATGCGGGTCAACTCCTGCACCCGGGTGAAGCGGTCGAACTCCAGCGGATCGAAGCCTGCCGCAGAGTCCTTGGACAGCGCCAGGCGCGACTGCATCTGCGACTCGGCTTGCACCTCGATGTCGCGCAATTGCTGGCGCAAGCGGTCCAGGTTGCCCGACAGATCGGTGAGCGAGCTGCGGAACTGGCCCAGGCGCGCGTCGAGGCGTGAACGGCTGATCATCACCTCGCCCGCCTGGTTGACCAGGCGGTCCAGCAGCTGTGCACGCACGCGCACCGACTGGTTGGCCGCCACCCGCAGGGGCGCCAGTTGCGAGGGTCCGGGCAGACGCACGGCCGGGGCCGTCATCGCCACTGGCTTGGCAGACGGTGCGGCCGCCGACGGTAAGGAGGCCTCCGCCACATCCGCCACGCTGGCGCGGGCGGCAGGCACGGCTTCCACTGGCAGGGCCACCACATCGTCCGAGGGAGCCTGGCCAATGGCACGCAGCGCCTCGAAGTTGGCTTGCAGACCGTCGAAACTACCTTGCAGCGGCTCGATCTGGTCGGCCGTGACGTTTTCCGCGTCGAGTTGTTCGATCGCAGATTCCAGCCGGTGGGCCATTTCGCCCAGGCGCATCGCACCGGCCAGTCGTGAACTGCCCTTGAGCGTGTGCAAGGCTCGCAACACTTCGCTGCGGGCGCTGAGGTTGTCGGGTCGCGAGGCCCACTGGCGCAGCGCACCACCCAGCTGGGGCAACAACTCGGCCGCCTCTTCCTCGAAGATGGGGAACAGGTCGGGGTCGATGACGTCGATCGCATCGATATCGTCGTCCGCGTCCGGGATCGAGGCAATGGCATGCGCGATGGCATCATCAATGTGCTGATCATGGTCGTGGACGACCGCAGACAACGCGGGCGCCACATGGCCCACGGCAGGCGCGGACACGGGTTCGGGCACGGCTGGTGCAACTGGCTCAGGCTCGGCGACCGCTGCGGCCGCCTGCGCCACCGGCTCTGGTGCCAATTCGGCAGCGGCAGCTTCGGACGCTTCCTGCTCGGCGGCGTCGAGGTAGGCCTGCGCATCCTCTTCGGGCGGAGACTGGGTGCTGACCACCTCGGTTTCCAGAATCTGGCGCAACTGGGCCAGCACTTCCGGGCTGGGCTCTTTGAGGAACCCGGCAGCGAACTGGTGCAGCAGGCGACGGATGTCTTCCGCCGCTGCCATGAAGGCGGACGCCTGTTCCTCGGTGCCCCCCGACTGCAACTGCACATGCTGCAGCGTGTGCTCCAGCACGCGGGCCATTTCGGACAATGCGGTGAAGCCTACCGTGGCCGAACTGCCCGCCAGCGAGTGCGACAAAGCCACAGCCGTGTCAGGCAGCGGCTCGTGCAGCTCCAGCGCCCATTCCTGCAAGCAGGTCACCAGGCGACGAGACCATTCATCGGCCTCATTCAGGTACACGTTGTACAGCGGGATGCCAATGCGCAGCGTGTCGATGACCTTGACGGCATCGTCGCTGCCGCCTTCTTCCTGCGGCAGGGCATCGAGCAGATTCGCCACGTCTTGCGCGGACCCTGCCTCAGCGAGGTCGTCTGGCAAGGCTTCGGGACTTGCCTCGGCAACGCCCTCGGAGGCAGGTGCCTGCAGTGAAGCAGCCTCGGCAGACTCGGCCTCCAGCAGCTTCTCCAGCTCGGCCACATCCAGCGCTTCCAACCCGTCCGAAGGAACGCTGGCCTCCGTGACCACCCCGGTTTCCGGTTCGGGCGCGTCGAGCACCAGGTCTTCCGGTAGCAGGAATTCGTCGCCCAGAGCGTCTGCAGGGACTTCCAGCGGCGCGTCGACGGGCTCTGCGTGAGCCATTGCTGGCGCTGGCATCTCGGCCGACACAGGTTCCAGATCGGGCAGCTCAAGGTCGAGCACGAAGTCTGCGCTGGACGGATCCACCGCCGGTGCAGGTTCAGAAGCGGAATCGCTCAGTGCTGCGGTGAACACGGAGAAGTCGATCTCCTCGGCCACCTCTGGCGCAGCGCTGGCGGCTTCGGCAGGCTGTTCGGGCACATGGTCCGAGATCTCGGTGGCCTGGAAGTCCGGCACCGCCAGTTCGTCTTCGAGCGTATCGGCAGGAAGGGCCACCGCCGCCATGGTCGGCTCCGGTGCGGGCTCCTCTGCAACGTCTGCCACTGCCGAGGCCAGAACGGGCTCCACGGCGGCAGCGCCACCAGCCGCCATGGCCAGCGGCACCAATGTGCCGTCCAGACGCATGGCGTCGGCAGATCGACGGAAGGACTCGGGGTCCCAGCCCGTCGCCCGGCCTGCAGCGATGTCATCGGCCCAGCTGCTGAAGGCATGCAGGGCATCGGTCGACAACTGCAGCAAGCTGGGCTGCATGGGCTTTTGTTCGGCAAGCCAGACGTTGAGCACCTGCTCCATCGACCACGCGGCTTCGCCAAAGTCGTTCAGCCCCACCATGCGCGAACTGCCCTTGAGCGTATGGAACGCACGACGCAGTGTGGTCTGCTCGCTCAGGTCACCGGGCTCGCCCCGCAGCTGCTCGATGGCAGCCAGGCCGTTCACCACCACTTCGCGCGCCTCTTCGAGGAACACGTCGAGCAGTTCGTCTTCCACATCGGGCACTGCGGCGGGCGCAGCGGCGGGCACCGGGGACGCCGCCTCGGCTGGCGCAGGGGCCACCACGGCAGGGGCCGGAACGTCAAAAGAAATGTCCGGGGCCAGGCCGGCGGGCTCAGCCGCCACGCCAGCATCGGCCGCAGGGGCCGAATCAAAATCAGGGAACGGCGCAAAGTCCGTGGGCTCGCTGGCAGGCTCCTGCACAGGGAACCGGGGAATCACGTCGGGCACCACGGTGGCTGAACGCTCTTCCAGCTTGGCGGGCGCTTCTTCCACCGCATCGGAGGCGCGCGCACGGGTCTTGCCCATGAGGATGCGCAACTCGCCCAGATCTTCGTCGTAGACGAAAAGCTTGCGCGCCATGGTGCGCTGGTAGCTCAGCATGTCGATCAGGAAGCCCAAGGCTCCCAGGCTGTTGCCCAGCTTTTCAAATGCGCCCTGGCGTTCTTCTTCGGGCACTTCATTGATCAGCAGACGCTCCACCGTGTCGCGCATGCGAACCACGGCCAGCGACGCCTGGTCCAACCCCAGCACCGACAGCACGCCACGCATTTGCGCTAGATGCCCTGGCACGGTCGCCAGCACAGCGGTGTCCTTGGGGTTTCGGAAAAACTGGTCCATGGCCTTTTCGGCCTCGCCCAGGGTCACGCGGAGTTCGTCAACCACGCTGCCCATGGTCTGGTTGTCGCTGACCCGGCGGTACAGCTCTTCCATCCATTGTTCGAGCGGTTCGGGCTCGGCACCTGCCGTGACCGCGTCCAGACGCTCTGCGAGACGGCTGGCGCGGGCTTCCATCTGCTCGTCCGCCGTGTCCAGCTCTTCAAAAGCCGCTTGCAGATACAGCACCGAGGTGGCCACTTCCATGGCCAACGCGGGCGATGGAGGCTCACCCGATCGGGTGGTGGAATCAAGGGCACGCGTCAGCGCCTGCGCCAAGTTCTCACTGCCGGGGTGGAGCTTGCGCAGCGAATCGCACACCAGACTGAACTGGTCTGCCGCTGGCTTGAGTTTGTTGCGGTCACCGCCCGCCAGGGCGGACCAGGTTTCCGTGGCCGAAGCAATGCGCTTGCGCGCCTGGGCCAGCACCGCCGGGTCAAAACGGCCAAAGCGGGCGGTCTCGTAGTCCACCGGCTTGAACCGGTCCAACGCAAAAGCTTGGCGAACCGCCCGCAGCGAGGGCGCAGCGTCATCCGGGAGATCTGCCACCCGCGCCTGCGAGCAGAAGAACAGCAGATCCTGCACCAGCCGGTCGGCAATCGTCGGATCACCCTTGGCCAGGGTGGCGTACTGCATGAGCACACGGGACGCCACGCGCTTCACGTACACATCCGGCGGCAGGAGCCCCGAGCCAAAGGCGTCGAAGAAGCCCGCGCAGATTTTCCAGAACGCGCGCGCTTGCCGATCCGTCTGGGCAGCCACAAAACCCAGGCAGGTGTCGCGCAAGCTGAGGGCGGCCTTCAGATCCCCCGACTTGACGATGCGCAGCACCGCAGCATCCAGCCGCGCACGCGCCTCGGGACCATAAGGCAACGGAGGCAGCGACACCGCGCCTTCAGGTTCGCGGAAACGGCGTTCCACCGGCCACAGGTCTGCGGGGTGAACACGATCAGCGCCCGCCAGGGCCTGGGCATCGCGGTATTGCGGAAACAGCGCCACCGGCGACACGGCTTTGCCGGCCAGCACGGTTTCCAGGTATTCGATCAGTGCAAAACTGGCACGCTCGATGACGGCGGCAGCGTCATCGCTGCAGGTCTCGGGGCGCTGCACAAACTTCTGCACCGCCGATTCCATGGACCGCAGCACCAGTGCGGGCGGGCCCATGCCCACCATTTCCAGCGCGCCGCAGGCCTGGTGCAACTGCTGGCGTGCAATGCGCAAGGGGCCAGCGTCCAGCGCCGCCAGATCGGACTCGCGTGCTACCTCGGCATCACGCACAAAGCGACGCATCGCCTTGACGGCACCGTCCAGCGATTTGCGCAGCTCGTCAAGCACCCAAGCCAAAGGACCCAGGTCCTGATCTCCCTGGGTCCCGTCGGCGGCCGGTGCATTGTTGACATCAATAGATGACATGGATTCGTCCCCGGCTGCAATGAGCCAGCTGGTTGATGACTAACTGCTGCGTCAGGCGATCTTGAACCGTGCCACCGATTGGCGCAGTTCTTCGGCCATGTGCGAAAGCTCGCGCACCTGCTGCGCAGTCGTGCGGGTACCTTCACCCGTCTGTTCGGTCACCGCAAAAATGTGCTGGATGTTGTCGGCCACTTCGTTGGCCAGAACAGCTTCCCGGGAAGTCGAAGACGAAATCTGCTCAATCAGTTCAGCCAGACGACGCGACACACGGTCGATTTCGGTCAGTGCGGTACCGGCGCTGTCGGACAGCCGAGCCCCTTCCACTACACCCTGCGTGGAGCGCTCCATAGCGGCCACGGCGTCCTGGGTGTCGGTCTGAATGGCTTTCACCAGCGCCGAGATCTGGCGCGTAGCGTCTGCGGAGCGTTCAGCGAGGCGCTGCACTTCTTCCGCCACCACCGAGAAGCCGCGACCGGCTTCACCGGCAGACGCGGCCTGAATGGCGGCGTTCAGAGCCAGCACGTTCGTCTGCTCGGTAATGTCAGAAATCAGCTCGGTGATTTCACCGATCTCCTGCGACGATTCGCCCAGGCGTTTGATCCGCTTGGAAGTGTCCTGGATCTGGTCGCGGATGGAGTTCATACCGCCGATAGCGTTCTGCACGGCCTGCAGACCCGAGTCCGCAGCTTGCAGCGACTGACGGGCCACCGTAGCGGACTCTTGCGCCTGTGTGGACACCTCGTTGATTCGGGTCGCCATGTCCAGAACGGAGCGGCCGGTTTCGCGAATTTCGCGCAGCTGCTCGGTCGATGCCGCCAGCAGCTCGGTCGAGGTGTTGTCCACCTGAGCGGTCGTCTGCGCCACGCGGGTCGCCGTGTTCTGCACGCTGCCCACCAGCTGGCGCAGCTCTTCCACCGTGTAGTTCACCGAGTCAGCAATAGCGCCAGTGATGTCTTCCGTCACCGTGGCTTCTTGCGTCAAGTCACCTTCAGCAACCGACTGCAGCTCGTTCATCAAACGCAAAATGGCGGCCTGGTTGGCGTCGTTGACGCGCTTGGCTTCCTGCTCTTGGCGCTTGGCGTCGCGTTGCTGGTTTTCAGCAGCTGCCTGACGGCCACGGCTGTCCAGCAGCTGAACGCGCGAAATACCGATACCGCACAGCAGCACGAACAAGCCTGCCAGCGCCAGAGCGGCGAACTGGCCTGCGCCCAGACCGGTCTGGGCGGACAGCTTGCTCTGCAGGCCTTCCAGCTGGCGGCGCAAGGGTTCGCTGTCGGCAATGATGGCGGACTGCGCTTCGCGGGCAGACACCAGACCTTGCAGGTTGCCCAGAATGGCGCTGGCCTGGGTACGGGTCTGTTCGTACAGCTTGATCAGCGCTTCCAATTGCTCGCGGGTCTGCGCGTCCTTGGTGGCCGACAGGCGCAATTCGGGGCTGCCTTCCAGCAGGCCTTGTGCAATTTCCTTGAAGGAGTTCAAGTCCTTGCCCAGCAGGAACACGGCCTCGGGGCTCACGCCTTCCATGGTCTGGAACTCGTTGGCAGACTTGCCGATCCGCTGGGTCAACATCACCAGCTGGCCTGCGGCAG
Organism: Acidovorax sp. FG42; assembly: GCF_057809195.1. Classification (NCBI taxonomy): domain Bacteria; kingdom Pseudomonadati; phylum Pseudomonadota; class Betaproteobacteria; order Burkholderiales; family Comamonadaceae; genus Acidovorax; species Acidovorax sp. FG42. The sequence continues at coordinate 184,025 of NZ_JBMDJM010000007.1, forward strand.
AGATTTCGGCCGCAGGAGCGTTTTGTTGCAGCTTGAGCGACGACACCGTTTCAGCGATTTCCAGCAGGTCGGACGACTGGCGGTTGATGGTGCGCAGAGCGTCACCCACCTGCGTCAGGATCTTTTGCTGGCCCATCACCACGCTGGCATTGCGCTCTGCGCGCTCCATCAGGGGGTTGACGGCGTCCAGATCGGGCTTGAAAGGTTCGCCCAGCGACTGCACACCCAGCTCGTTGTCACCCGCATTCAGGGCGCGCACGTTGCGGGCCAACACGCCCGAGCTTTCCACCACGTCCGGGAACGCCTGTGGACTACCCACCAGCGCCTGCGACACCGACTTGGCGAGACGTTGCGACTGCATCAGCGACTGGCCGGTAGCCGCCAGTTGCTGCGCGGAACGGTCGGCCTGCTGCAGCACCCAACCGGCGATCAGTGCCAGCACCACCACCCCTACGGCCAGCAAGGCCAGCAGTCGGCGCTGATGGCCCGCGGCAGTCGAGCGGCCCAGCAAGGGCAGGCTGATGAGGTCTTCTTCCGCTTCGGGCGCGGTCAGTTCCGGCGTGTAGCCGTCGGGATCGCCCTGGACGCTGTTCATGGCTTCGGCCTGGTAGGAGTCGCGCAGTTGCGAGCCATCCAGGGCTCCCGTGGCCAGGAGGTCCTGCCCATCGTCGGTCGCGCCGGTGGCTGCGCCGGTATCAGGCGTGGCGGGTTTCCGGTTGAACAGTTTTCCAAATTGATTGACGACGGACATGGTGCAGCCTTACAGAAAAACTCAAGCACTGATGCTCAGGAAAGCGGGATGTTGGGACAGGATCTGCAAGTTCAGCTCCTGCCAGCGTGTGCCACTGGAATCGATATAGGTGGTGCCGAAGAAGCTGGGCGAATCCTCGGCCGGCGGTTCGGACGACACAAACGCGTCCGTGCCGCGCAGCCCGGCCAGGCGGTCCACCAGCAGGGCGGCATTGACGTCGAGCGCGGCGTTGAACGCGAGCAGGCTGGCCTCGGACAAGGCTTGCTCGGTGCGCGGTACGGTGGAACCGAGCAAACCCGCCAGGTCCACCACCCCCACCAGGCCACCGCGCAGGTTGGCCACGCCCAGAAACCAGCTCTGGGTGTAAGGCACGGCCTGCACCGACACCCAGGGGAAGATCTCCCCGGACTGCCCCAGGGGGAGCAAATAGAAATTCCCGGCGGACTCTACAGCCAGCCAGGAGGACACGGACGTACCTTCGGACCTTGCAGCCTGCAAGCGGCTGGCAAGTCGGGTCTGGAGCTCCCGTAGGGCTTCGCGGTTTGCCATGAGCGCGCCGCTGCCTCAGTTCAGAGCGTCGATTTTGGCCTGCAGCTCTGCGGGGTCCACCGGCTTGGTGATGTAGCCGCGCGCACCTTGGCGCATGCCCCAGACACGGTCGGTTTCCTGGTTCTTGCTGGTGCACATGATGATGGGCACATCAGCGTAAAGAGGGTCGCGGGTAATGGCACGCGTGAGCTGGAAGCCGTTTTGGCCGGGCATCACCACATCCATCAGGATGAGGTCGGGCTTTTCTTCGGCCAGACGGCGAAATGCCTCTTCGGCATTTTCTGCAGTACGGACTTGCATGCCTTTTTTCTGAAGCAGGTCCGTCAAAAACATCAACTCGGTCTTCGAGTCGTCGACGACCAATACTTTCTGAATGGGCATTAGAGGGCTCCTTGTTGGGAATTGCCAAACTGCTGCACGGCCTGCAACAGCTGGTCTTTGGTAAACGGCTTGGTGAGATATTCCTGGCAGCCGACCATGCGCCCGCGCGCCTTGTCGAACACACCGTCCTTGGAGGACAGCATGACCACCGGGGTATCCGCAAAACGGGCGTTGCGCTTGATGATGGCGCAGGTCTGGTACCCGTCGAGCTTGGGCATGAGGATGTCGCAGAAAATCAGCTGAGGCTGGTAATCGTTGACCTTGGCCAAAGCATCAAAGCCGTCGTCGGCCAACAAGACTTCGTGCCCCCCCTGCTTGAGAAAAATCTCGGCGCTTCGACGGATGGTGTTGCTGTCATCCACCACGAGCACTTTGAAAGATGCGCCTGTTGTAGTCAATTGTCACTGCTCCCGATGGAGAAAATAAACAACGCAGCAGCGAATGGTGCTGGAGCGCCTCAGATCTGGACCATCTCGAAATCTTCCTTGCGGGCGCCACATTCTGGGCAGGTCCAGTTCATGGGGACCTGATCCCAGGGCGTGCCGGGTGCAATGCCGTGCTCGGGAGACCCCGCCGCTTCGTCATAAATCCAGCCGCAAATCAAACACATCCAAGTTTTAAAGTCGGTCACAGCTTAAAGGGCCTTCACATAGAATGCAACGATTGTATCTAGCGATTTCCGCGGCCTGCAGCTTCCGTGCCACCCCTCCAGCAGGATCTGGTCCATGACCACCAAAGCCTCCCTTCCCCCCTCTGAAATCCCAGATATTGACGACGATGACGCGGAGGAAGCGAGCCCGGCCTGTGTGCTGGTCTTCAACGCCAGCGACCCCAGTGGAGCGGGCGGACTGACCGCCGACATCACCACCATCGCCTCCGTCGGCGGACACCCGATCGCCGTGGTCACCGGGGCCTACGCCCGCGACACGGCTCAGATTTTTGACCACTTCAGCTTCGACGACGAGGCGGTGTCCGAGCAGGCGCGGGCCGTGCTGGAAGACCTGCCCGTGCAGGCGATCAAGGTCGGCTTTGTCGGCAGCCCCGAGAACATCAGCACCATTGCAGAGATCACGACCGACTACGACGAAGTCCCCGTGATCGCCTACATGCCCAACCTGTCCTGGTGGCGCGACGAGCTGATTGACGAGTACCTCGACGCCTTCCGCGAGCTGCTGCTGCCCCAGACCTCGGTGTTGGTTGGAAACCACAGCACCCTGTGGCGCTGGCTGCTGCCGGACTGGGCGGGCGAGCGCAGCCCCACCGCCCGTGACATTGCCCGTGCCGCCTCCGAGATGGGCGTGCCTTACACCTTGGTCACTGGCATCCCGCTGCCCGAGCAGTTTGTCGAGAACGTGCTGGCCTCGCCCCAGACCGTGCTGGGCAGTGGCAAGTTTGAGCTGTTCGATGCCACCTTCTCCGGAGCGGGCGACACCCTCTCGGCAGCCCTCACCGCCTTGGTGGGCAGCGGCAACGATCTGGGCGAAGCCACCAGCGAAGCACTGGGCTATCTGGACCGCTGCCTGGATGCAGGCTTTCGCCCCGGCATGGGGCACATCGTGCCCGACCGCATGTTCTGGGCGCAGCCCGAGGACGACGAGACCGGCGGCGACGAAGAAGAACCCACGATTGACGAAACACAGGCCCTGGAGGGTTTTGTGATGCCACCCCATGACACCAAGCACTGATCTCAATATCCCCCTGTTCGAACGCGCCAAGGCGCTGATCCCCGGCGGCGTGAACTCGCCCGTGCGGGCTTTCAAGGCGGTGGGCGGAACGCCCCGGTTTGTGAAACGCGCACAAGGCGCCTACTTCTGGGATGCCAACGACCAGCGCTTCATCGACTACATCGGCTCCTGGGGCCCGATGATCCTGGGCCACGGCCACCCGGCGGTGCTGGAGGCCGTGCAGAAGGCCGCGCTCGAAGGCTTCAGTTTTGGCGCACCCACCGAGCGCGAAGTGGAGCTGGCCGAAGAGATCCTGAGCCTGGTCCCTTCGATGGAGATGATCCGCCTAGTCAGCTCGGGTACCGAAGCGGGCATGAGCGCCATTCGCCTTGCGCGCGGCGCCACGGGTCGCAGCAAGTTCATCAAGTTTGAGGGCTGCTACCACGGCCATGCCGACTCGCTGCTGGTCAAGGCCGGCTCGGGCCTGGCCACGTTTGGCAATGCCACCAGCGCCGGTGTGCCGCCCGAAGTGGTGCAGCACACCATCGTGCTCGAATACAACAACATCCCGCAGCTCGAAGAAGCCTTTGCCCTGCACGGCAAGGAGCTGGCCTGCGTGATGATCGAACCCATTGCGGGCAACATGAACCTGGTGCGCGCCAGCGTGCCCTTCATGAAACGCTGCCGTGAGCTGTGCACCGAGTACGGTGCGCTGCTGGTGCTCGACGAAGTGATGACGGGCTTCCGCGTGGCCCTGGGCAGCGCCCAAAGCGTGTACGCCAAGAGCATCCCCGGTTTCCAACCCGACCTTACCGTGCTGGGCAAGGTGATTGGCGGCGGGATGCCGCTGGCGGCGTTTGGCGGGCCGCGCGCCATCATGGAACATCTCGCGCCACTGGGCGGCGTGTACCAGGCGGGCACGCTGTCGGGCAACCCGGTGGCCACGGCCTGCGGGCTGGCCACGCTGCGCGAGATCCAAAAGCCCGACTTTTTCGATGCGCTGTCGGCCCGCACCCGCTCGCTGGTCGATGGACTACAAGCGGCCGCCGATGCTGAAGGCGTGCCGTTCTGCGGCGACTGCGAGGGCGGCATGTTCGGCTTTTTCCTGCTTCCCGAGCTGCCGCAAAACTACGCCCAGGTGCTCAAGACCGACAGCGCGCGCTTCAACCAGCTGTTCCACGGTCTGCTGGACCGGGGCATCTACATTGCACCGGCCCTGTACGAAGCCGGTTTTGTAAGCGCTGCCCACACTGCCGACGACGTGGCAGCCACTGTGACTGCAGCGCGTGAAGTGTTCAAGACGCTCTCAAAATAATAGCTGTCTGCGCATATTGCACTAGCGCTTCCTGCCTATTTGGCACTGAATGGCCCTCACGAGGGCCATTTTTCATGGCGACGAGGCTTGTGGCGGACAGTCACAGCAGTCCGCGCAGTTCACGGGCGGCCTCCTGCAGCAACGGCAGCATGTCGCGCTGCAAGCTGCCCTCGTCCATCTGCTTGGGCGATGCCACCACGTTGAGCGCCGCCACGGTGTGGCCCTGCAGGTTGCGCAGCGGCACGGCCAGCGCGTGCACGCCCAACTCGTGCTCCTCCACCGCCAGGCAATAGTCGTCGCGCCGCACCTTGGTGATCACCTGCCGCAGCGGGCCCACCTGCGTGATCGTCTGCGGCGTGAGGCGGTGCAGGGGCCGGTTCTTGAGCCAGGCCGTCAGCTCCGCCGGGGGCAGCGCCGCCAGCAACACCCGCCCGGTGGACGTGGGGTGGGCCGGCAGCCGCGCGCCCAGGTGCAAGCCATAGGCCAGCACCCGCGCCGGCGCGCCATACACGCCGCTGCGCGCCACGATCACCACCTCATCCCCGTCCAGCACCACCGCCGAAAACGACTGCTGGGTCAGCGCGGCCAGCCGGTTCAGCGTGGGCTGCAGCACGCGCGGCAGCCGTGCCGACGCAAGGTAGCTGCCCGAAAACCGCAGCACCTTGGGAGCCAGCCAGAAGTAGCTGCCATCCGTCTCCAGGTACCCGAGGTGCGCCAGCGTCAGCAGGTGCCGCCGCGCCGCCGCGCGCGTAAGGCCCGTGCGTTGTGCCGCCAGGGTGGCGTTCAGGCGCTGGCGCTCGGTGTCAAAACTTTCCAGCACGGCCATGCCCTTGGCCATGCCTTCAATGAAATCTGCCTTGGCGATGGGGGTGGAAGCCATGGGCGGTGGTGTGTGCAGTGCAGGTGGATGGACCCGGGGCGCAAGGGCTGGCGGAGCCCCGCAGCAGCTCGGAGCGATGACGGCCAGGGTTGCCAACTCCAGCCACCCCGGAGACTGCGCGATCATCGCACAAAACATCCACTGATCGCACGCAATCGGTAGCGCCGGATATCGCTTTGATCTGGATCAACCTACGCTCAAGGCCATTGGTTTTCGGCATCTCCCCAGCTTCCACATCCCTTTCCAAGAGGTTTCCCATGCGCACCCAGGTTGCCATCATTGGTGCCGGCCCCGCCGGCCTGCTGCTCGGTCAGTTGCTCCACAAGTCTGGCGTTGACGCCGTCATCATCGAGCAGCGCAGCCCCGACTACGTGCTCGGCCGCATCCGCGCCGGGGTGCTGGAGAAGGTCTGCATGGACCTGCTGGACCAGGCAGGCGTGAGCGCCCGCGCCCATGCCGAGGGCCTGCCCCACGATGGCATCGAGCTGCTGTTCAAGGGCCAGCGCCACCGCATCGACCTGCACGAGTTGACCGGCGGCAGCCGCGTGACGGTGTACGGCCAGACCGAAGTGACCCGCGACCTGATGGATGCGCGCGCAGCGGCGGGCCTGATCACCGTGTACGACGCACAGAATGTGCAAGTGCACGACTTTGATGGCCAGCAACCGCGCGTGACGTACGAGAAGGACGGCCAGACCCACGAGCTGGCCTGTGACTTCATCGCGGGCTGCGATGGCTACCACGGTGTGTGCCGCGCCAGTGCGCCAGCCAACCTGCTCAAAACCTATGAGCGCGTGTACCCCTTTGGATGGCTGGGCGTGCTGGCCGATGTACCGCCCGTGTCGCACGAACTGATCTACGCCAACACCGAGCGCGGCTTTGCACTGTGCAGCATGCGCAGCGCCACGCGCAGCCGCTACTACGTGCAGGTGCCCACGACTGACAAAGTCGAGAACTGGACCATCGACCAGTTCTGGACCGAGCTGGGCAACCGCCTGGACCCCGAGGCCCGCGCCAACCTGGTGACCGGTCCGGCGCTGGAGATGAGCATCGCCCCGCTGCGCAGCTTTGTGGCCGAGCCCATGCGCTTTGGCCGGATGTTCCTGGCCGGTGATGCCGCCCACATCGTGCCCCCCACCGGCGCCAAGGGCCTGAACCTGGCCGCCAGCGACGTGGGCTATCTGTGGACCGCACTGTCCGAGTTCTACAACGAGAAATCGTCCGTGGGCATCGACACCTACTCCGACCGCTGCCTGCGCCGCGTGTGGCGAGCCGAGCGTTTTTCGTGGTGGTTCACCTCGCTGATGCACCGCTTTCCAGAAACGGGCGAGTTCGGCCAGAAGATCCAGGAGGCGGAGCTGGACTACCTGGTGCACTCCCGTGCAGCCTCGGTGTCGCTGGCCGAGAACTATGTGGGCCTGCCGATGAACTTTGGGGCCTGAGCCCCGGCCGCCATCGCTTTCAGCGTGGCGCCGATGCGGCCTCCGAGGCCGACGCGCCGGGTGCTGCCGCAGCAGAGGACGGCACCGGCAGCGACACCAGCCACTGCGCCATCTCACGCGCCTGGGCTTCTGTGACTTGCGGGTGGCGGGGCATCACGGTGCGCCCCCACGCGCCCACACTGCCGTTGCGGATCTTGCCGGCCAGGTAATCGACGGCGTCGGCGCGGTCGCGGTACCGCGCTGCAATCTGCTGGAACGAAGGGCCTACGTAGTGGCGCTCCATGCCATGGCAGCGCAGGCAATCGGATGCTTCCACCAGGCGAAGTCCGGCCGATGCGGAGGGCGGTGAAGCAGCGCTGCCTTGCCCGCCAGCACCCGACACGGGCTGCAACATGCGCCAGCCCAGGTTGAGCATGCCCAACACCACCAGCGCCATGAACACCATCAGGGCCCACCCCAGCCAGCGGGGCCGGGGTGGCGGGGTCTCATCGTCGCGGTGCATCATGCACGCGCACCGCTGCGGGCCCCGTCGCCATTCCCGTCATCTCAGTGGCGGAAGTGGCGCACGCCGCTGAAGACCATGGCTACGCCACGCTCGTTGGCCGCGTCGATCACTTCGTTGTCACGCATCGAACCGCCGGGCTGGATCACGCAGGTCGCGCCCGCATCGACCACCACGTCCAGACCGTCGCGGAAGGGGAAGAACGCATCGCTCGCCACCACGGTGCCTTGCAAGGTCAGGCCTGCGTGGCCTGCCTTGATGCTGGCGATGCGGGCCGAGTCCAGGCGGCTCATCTGGCCGGCGCCCACGCCCCTGGTCATGCCGCCCTTGCAGAACACGATGGCGTTGCTCTTGACGTACTTGGCGACCTTCCAGGCGAACAGCAGGTCTTCCATCTCTTCGAGCGTGGGCTGCTTCTTGGTCACGACCTTGAGGTCGATGAGAGACAGCTCGTGGTTGTCGGCCGTCTGCAGCAGCAGGCCCGAGCCGATGCGCTTGGCGTCCATGGCATTGCGGCCGCGCTCCCAGTCGGTCTTGCCACCGTGGGCGGGCAGCGCGATCTTGAGCAGGCGCACATTGGCCTTGGCCTTGAAGATTTCCAGCGCATCGGCGGTGAAGTCGGGGGCCATCAGCACTTCGACAAACTGCTTGCTGACCTGCGCTGCGGCGGCGCCGTCCACCACGCGGTTGAACGCGATGATGCCGCCGAAAGCGCTGGTGGGGTCGGTCTGGAAGGCCTTGCTGTAAGCGCTCAGCGCATCCAGGCCCACGGCCACGCCGCAGGGGTTGGCGTGCTTGACGATCACGCAGGCGGCGGCTTCAAAGCTCTTCACGCATTCCCACGCGGCATCAGCGTCGGCGATGTTGTTGTAGCTCAGCTCCTTGCCCTGCAGCTGCACGCCGGTGACCAGCGAGCCGGGCGCAGGGTGCAGGTCGCGGTACAGCGCGGCCTGCTGGTGGCTGTTTTCGCCATAGCGCAGGTCCTGCACCTTGGTGAAGATGCCGTTGCTCTGGCCGGGGAACTGGGTGCGCGTGGGCACGTAGGTTTCCGACAGCTTGTCTTCTTCGAACGTGACGGACGAGAGGTAGTCGCTGATGGCGCCGTCGTACTGGGCGATGCGATTGAACGCGGCCACCGACAGCGCAAAGCGCAGCTTGTCGCTCAACTTGCCACCGGCCTTCAGTTCGGCCAGCACGGCGTCGTACTGGTCGGCCGACGTGATCACGCCCACGTCCTTCCAGTTCTTGGCGGCGCTGCGCACCATGGCGGGGCCGCCGATGTCGATGTTCTCGATGGCGTCGGCCAGTGTGCAGCCAGCCTTGGCCACGGTGGCTTCAAAGGGATACAGGTTGACCACCAGCAGGTCGATGGTGTCGATGCCGTGTTCCTTCAGCGCAGCCATGTGTTCTGGCAGCTCGCGGCGGGCCAGCAGCCCGCCGTGCACCTTGGGGTGCAACGTCTTCACGCGGCCGTCCAGCATTTCGGGGAATTGCGTGACCTCAGCCACTTCGGTCACGGGCAGGCCCTTGTCGGCCAGCAGCTTGGCGGTGCCGCCGGTGGACAGCAGCTTGATGCCCAGCGCGTGCAGCGCTTGCGCGAATTCGACGATGCCGGTCTTGTCAGAAACGGAGAGGAGTGCGTTCATGGTGGTGGTGCGGAGGTTTTGAATAAAAACGGGCTGTAGCGCTAGTGCATCATGCACTGGCAGCTATTAATTTAGTAGTTGTATGTCTTGTAGAGCAGTCAGAGGCTGAGAGTTTTTTGGCCGCGCCCGAAAGGCGCGCGAAAACGCTTCGGATCTAGGCGCAAAGCACAGCCATAGCTCGGGCTATGGCGAGCATTTGGAACGACGAGCCGGAGTGTTTTGGCGTGCATGGCGGGTTCGGACAAGAGACTCTCAGTCTCTTAGAGCAGCTTGTGCTCGACCAGCTTCTTGCGCAGTGTGTTGCGGTTCAGGCCCAGCCATTCGGCGGCGCGCGACTGGTTGTTGTCGGCCTGCTGCATCACGACTTCCAGCAGCGGCCTTTCGACCACACGCACCAGCATGTCGTACATGCCATCGGGCGTCTCGCCGCCCAGGTCGCGAAAGTAGCCCTGCAGACTCTCGCGCACGCATTCTTCTATGTGTTTCTTGCTCATGCAGCCAATCCCTCTTGTTCTTCTGTGTCGGCATCCACGTCGGTGGCGGCAGGCAACCGGTCCATCTGCTGGCCCAGGGCGTCCAGGTAGTCAGCCACGGCCTGCCACTGCGTGGTGCAGTCTTCGATCGTATTGATGTGTGCCCGCAGGGCCTCGCCGCCGGGCAGCGCGCGCAGGTACCAGGCAATGTGCTTGCGCGCACTGCGCACCCCGGTCAGCTCGCCGTACAGGCTGTAGTGGTCTTGCAGGTGGTCCAGAAGCAGTCGGCGCACCTCGGCCACCAGCGGTGGCGCCAGGTGTTCGCCCGTGGCCAGAAAGTGGCCGATCTCGCGGAAGATCCACGGTCGGCCCTGGGCGGCACGGCCGATCATGATCGCGTCGGCGCCGGTGGCGGCCAGCACGTCGCGCGCCTTTTCGGGCGAGGTGATGTCGCCGTTGGCGACCACGGGCACTTTCACCGCCGCCTTGACGGCTGCGATGGTGTCGTACTCGGCTTGACCTTTGTAGCCCTGCTCGCGTGTGCGGCCGTGCACCGTGAGCATCTGGATGCCCACGGCCTCGAACTGGCGCGCAAGCTGCACAGCGTTCTTGTGCTCCTGGCACCAGCCGGTGCGCATCTTCAGCGTGACGGGCACGTTGTAGGGAGCGCAGGCCTCGACCACGGCAGCGGCAATCTCCACCGCCAGGGCTTCGTTCTGCATCAGCGCAGAGCCCGCCCATTTGTTGCAGACCTTCTTGGCCGGACAGCCCATGTTGATGTCGATGATCTGCGCGCCGCGCTCCACGTTGTAGACCGCTGCTTCGGCCATCATCGGCGCATCGGTGCCGGCAATCTGCACGGCAATGGGCCCCGGCTCCCCTTCATGGTTGGCCCGGCGCGAGGTCTTGAGGCTGTTCCACAAGTCCTTGCGCGAGGTCACCATCTCACTCACCGCATAGCCTGCCCCTAGCGCCTTGCACAGCTGGCGGAACGGCCGGTCGGTGACGCCCGCCATCGGGGCGACGAACAACCGGTTCGCCAAAGGAATGTGGCCGATTTGCATGGGCGGGGTAGGAAGCGGGGAGGCAGCAAAAGATGCTGAAAAAGGAGGCGGGATTGTACCTGCTCAAAATTTCAGCAACTGAAATGGGGTGCACGCGCTTTCTATCTGCGGCCAAGGCTCCATTGACGGACCGCTATGGGCCTGCGCCCTCTAACCTCCCCCTGAGGTCAGGTGCCCCGGGGACAGAGCCTCACTTCACCGTGCGGCGAGATCGGTGTCTGCAGCCTGCGCGGGCGGCAGACCCCGCTGCGCGAAATGCCACCAGGCATCCGGCAGGTTGTCGAACTGGTGGCGCGCCATGAGCGCACGCAGCCACTGGCGGTTGTGCAACACATCGGGGGAAAAACCCGTGGCTCCCGCTGCGGCCTCGGATCGTGCAGCGCCCGCCGGGGTGCCCATGTCCACCGCTTGCCCGTCGGCCAGCGGCCCGCGCACCACCTTGTGGGCCTTGGTGCCATCCACCACCTGCACCTGCACCACCCAGCCCCCGCTGGCAGCGTTGCAGGTGGCCTGCAATGCCATCCCTTGGGACTGCAGCTCACGGCCAATACGCTCCAGCGCGGGCCTTGCGGTGGGCTCCTTGTCGCAGGGCGAGGTGGCCGTCTGCTCCCACGGCATGACCCCGCTTTGCAGTCCCGGGGTGGGCACCGCGGCCTGGGGGCTGTGCGCACACGCCGACAGCAGCAAGGCCACGGCCACGGACGACCAGCGGGTCGCTGGCGGCATGGCAGCGGTGGGATTCAAGCGGCGGGAAGTGGGCGTGGTGGGCAATGCCAGCATGGGCGACCTCCTGGGTGTGTCATTCAGGGCCAATGTGTTTTCACGATACAAAAGCCCTTCCAGCCCGGCCATGCGCCGATGGCGCGCGCCGCTGTAGGACAGCGCCCCCAGGGGCGAACGAAGCCCCGGCAGCCCCCTACACTCAGCCGCTATGGAAATCTGGATGCACCAGCTGCTCGAATGGCTGGCCCTGCCGCAGTTCGGACTGAGCACGGTCTTTGTGGTGTCGTTTGTCTCGGCCACGCTGCTGCCACTGGGCTCCGAGCCGGCCGTGTTTGGCCTGATCAAGCTCAACCCGGACCTCTTCTGGCCTGCCATCCTGGTCGCCACCGTGGGCAACACCCTGGGCGGTGGCGTGAGCTGGTGGATGGGCCTGGGGGCGCACAAGGCCGTGGACAAGGCGCGAGGCAATGCGACCGAGGTGCAGGCGTTGAACTGGCTCAAGCGCTTTGGCGCGCGCGCCTGCCTGCTGAGCTGGCTGCCGGTGGTGGGCGACCCGCTGTGCGCGGTGGCCGGCTGGCTCAAGCTGCCGTTCTGGCAATGCCTGGCCTACATGGCTGTGGGCAAGTTTCTGCGCTATCTGGCGATGACCAGCGTGCTGCTGTATTTCATGCCTGGTCATCTGGCGATTTAGGTTGTTGCCGGTCAGAGCCCTGCTGCAATGGGCTTTGGCAATGAACTCATGGTGGTTCGATGCCTCCGATGCGCAGGGCGCCTGGGGGCTTGTGCGCCCATGCGGGCGAGTCCCTACAAGAACGCGTGGCTGCTGGGAATCGACAAGTCCGACATCTGCGAGTCGCCCTTGGCAATCGGCTCCTCGACCACCACCTGGTTGCGCCCGCCCTCCTTGGCCATGTACATGGCGGTGTCTGCCCGCGAGAAGAACTCCAGCACCGACTCGCCCAGCACATACTGCGTCACGCCGATGGAGACCGTCACGCGGCCCTTGAGCAGGCCCGTCCAGGCGTGCGACTCCACCTGGGCCCGGATGCGCTCGCAGGTGTTGAGCGAGGGCAGCAGCGAGGTGGCCGGGAAGATCAGCAAGAACTCTTCCCCCCCATACCGCCCAAACACATCACCGCCACGCACGCCCTGCTGCGCAATGCGGGCAAAGGTGCGCAACACCTCGTCGCCTCCGAGGTGGCCCAGCTCGTCGTTGATGCGTTTGAAGTGGTCAATGTCCAGCACAGCCAGGCACAGCGGAATCCCGCTTTCATCGGCCAGCTGCTTTTGTTCTTCGAGCGCCGCCAGGATGTAGCGGCGGTTGAAGCAGCCCAGCAAGGTGTCGCGCTGCGCGTCTTCCTGGATGTTCTTGATCTTGCGGCTGGCCTGGTACAGGCTGCGGTACAGCCGCTGCACGCGGCCCATGAGGACGATGAACGCCGGCACCGATACGGCCAGTGCCAGCAGGTGCATCAGCTCCAGCCGCAACAGGGCGTCGTTGCCCTGCTCTGCATAGTGCGCAGCAATCACCGCCGCATAGGCGCACAACACAGCGGCCGTCAGCACCAGCAGCGTGCGCCGGGGCACGGTGAAGATGGCGTAGGCCACTGCCACGAACATGAACGGCGCCAGCAGGATCTGCGTGACCGGCTCCAGATAAAACACCACCAGCATGCCGCCGATGGCCGTGGTCACGATGCCCAGCTTGAGATGCCGCAGCCTGAGCTTGCGCTGCAAGCCCGACCGGAACACGGCACCGAAAACGGCAAAGCCCGCAGCCGTGAGGCCAGCCAGTACCCATAACACCTGAGCCCCCACCACGCCCAGGGCGTAAAACCCCGCCAGGGCCAGCGCGTACAGGCCAATCAGCCCTGCCACGGCCCACCACTTGGACGAAGCGCTGCGTTCGCCCCGGGGGCCAAAGCCGTCCAGTGCGCGCCGTCCAGGTCGGACGGCCACCGACGAAGAATCGTCGAACTCCAGCACGGCATCGGTCAACGGGAAGGCATCCGTCGCCGAAAACAGGTTTTTGCGTCCAAAAAGCATGTGGTGGCGGGCTCAGGCCTGAAAGAGAAAGGAAAGGTGGCGCAGCAACACACATGCGGCACCCGTCAGACAAATCGCAGGATCTTACGCGTGGCTGACAAAATCGATCTGCGCGTTTTCCAGTAGCCCAGGTGACAACCGCCCACCCGCAGGCGCGCTATGCGAGCACCGCCCGCTGGCGTGCCCACCAGCCCTCCACGCTGTACACCACCAAAGCCGCCCAGATCAGCACAAAGCCCACCAGACGCGCAGGCTGAAAGGCCTCGTTGTACACCCAGACGCCCAGTGCAAACTGCAGGCTGGGGGAGATGTATTGCAGGATACCCAGCGTGGACATGGGAATGCGCCGCGCGCCAGCGGCAAACAGCAGCAGAGGCACGGCGGTCATGGGCCCAGCCAAAAGCAACCAGCCCACGGTGGACGCATCCCCCTGCACCAGGGCCCCCTGCCCCTGCCAGCTCCACCACGCCAGCACCACGGCGGCCACCGGCGCCAGCATCAAGGTCTCCAGCGTGAGCCCCTCCAGAGCGCCCAGCACCGCCACCTTGCGCAACAGACCATAAAACCCGAAGGTCAGGGCCAGCACCAGCGCGATCCAGGGCAGGCGCCCTGCCTGCACGGCCAGCCACAGCACACCGGCCGCAGCCACTGCAACAGCCAGCCATTGGCCTGGCCGGGGGCGCTCGCGCAGGAACACGAAGCCCAGCGCCACATTCACCAGCGGCAAGATGAAATACCCCAGGCTCGCATCGACCACATGGTGGTTCTGCACGGCCCACACGTAAGTCAGCCAGTTGCCCGACAGCAGCACTGCCGACAGCGCAAAGGCCCCCAGCACACGCGGCTGGCGCACCACCGACGCCATCCACGCCCATTGCCTGCGCACCGCCAGCAGCCCCAGCACCACGGCCAGCGACCACAGCGTGCGGTGCATCACCACCTCCAGCGAGGGCACATCGGCCACCTGCTTGAAGTACAGCGGGAACAATCCCCAGGCGACATAGGCCAGGGCGGCGTAGAGGATTCCGGTATTCATACGCAAAAAACCCAGAACGGGTAAATGGGTGGACAGCCGCGGGATCGAACGCGGCATCGCCAGAAAAAATCCCTGCCAGCCCAAGGGCAGACAGGGATGGCGGGGAGCACGGCAGACCCACACGGGTCTGGGGGGTGGTCAGACGTTGAACAGGAAGTTCAGCACATCACCGTCCTTGACCACGTACTCCTTACCTTCGGCGCGCATCTTGCCGGCATCCTTGGCGCCCTGCTCGCCCTTGTAGGCGATGAAGTCCTCAAAGGCGATGGTCTGCGCGCGGATGAAGCCGCGCTCGAAGTCGCCGTGGATCACGCCCGCCGCCTGGGGGGCGGTGTCGCCGATGTGGATGGTCCAGGCGCGCACTTCCTTCACGCCCGCCGTGAAGTAGGTCTGCAGGCCCAGCAGTTTGAAGGCGCCACGGATCAGGCGCGCCAGGCCCGGCTCGGTCTGGCCCATCTCGGCCAGGAACATGTCGCGGTCTTCGTCGCTCATTTCGGCCATCTCGGCTTCCATCTTGGCGCAGATGGCCACCACGGGGGCGTTCTGGCTGGCCGCGTAGTCCTTGAGGCGGTCTAGGAACGGGTTGTTCTCGAAGCCGTCTTCGCTCACGTTGCCCACGAACATCGCGGGCTTGGCCGTGATCAGGCACAGGGACTTGAGCAGGGGCTGCTCTTCCTTGGTGATCTCGACCGAGCGGGCGGGCTTGCCTTCGTTGAGGGCAGCCTGGATGCGCGTGAGCAGCGCCACCAGCTTGGCGGCATCCTTGTCGTTGCCCGACTTGGCGGCCTTGGTGTAGCGGTTCAGGGCCTTCTCGACCGTACCTAGGTCGGCCAAGCACAGCTCGGTCTGGATCACTTCGATGTCGGAGATCGGGTCCACACGGCCTGCCACGTGGATCACGTTGTCGTCTTCAAAGCAGCGCACCACGTTGACGATGGCATCGGTTTCACGGATGTGGGCCAGGAACTGGTTGCCCAGGCCTTCCCCCTGGCTGGCGCCCGCCACCAAACCGGCAATGTCTACAAACTCGACGATGGCAGGGACGATGCGCTCTGGGTGGATGATCTCGGCCAGTTGCTGGAGGCGGGGGTCCGGCACTTCCACCACGCCCACATTGGGCTCGATGGTGCAGAAGGGATAGTTTTCGGCGGCAATACCAGCCTTGGTCAGCGCGTTGAAAAGGGTGGACTTGCCGACGTTGGGCAGGCCCACGATGCCGCATTGGAGGCTCATGGCAGGGCTTTCTGGTGTTCTGGAGACAAACCGCCGATTTTACGGGCCCGCCCAGCACCCGCTGCCGAGGGCCTGCATCAGGCCTTCATTCAAACCGCAAATCGGCGGCCATGCGCTGCCCCACGCGCAGCCACTGCCCCGCACCACTGCGCACGATGGCGTTCATGCCAAAGGTGATGGCGCCGTCCAGTCGCTTGTCCTGGCGGTAGGTGCGCAGGGTATCGCCCACCGACGGATGGCTCTCGGCTGTGGCCGGGTCGATGTCGGGAATGGGGCATCGCGAGCAGGGCTTTACCGGCTGCAGGTGGACGTCGGCGGTGCCATCGCCCTCCACATGAATCATGTCCACACGGTCTTCGTCGTGGGCATCCACTCCGGCCAAGACCACATTGGGCCGGAACCGCTCCATGCCAACGGCGGAATGCCCCTCGGCGGCAAGCCGCACATTGAGGTCCTGCAAGGAGGCCTCACTGGTCACCAGCAGCGGAAACCCGTCGGCAAACTGGTTGGGGACCTCCACGCCCCCCGTCCACTCCAGGCTGGACAGGCGCCGATGCTCTGGGTCAAACCGCACCAGGCGGCAGGGCTGCCCCAGAAAATCGCTGAACCACTGCGCCGCCACAGGACCCATGTCCCACGCAGGCACCGTGTCGCGCCAGACGGTCACCGTGGCCGGAGCTTCCACCGCATCGATCGCCACATGCAATGCCAGCATGCCCGGAGCCCGCAGCACCATTTCGTCGCTCTTGAGCTGAGGCCGGATCAGCGCCATGCGGGGCAAGCTGCGCTGGGTGAGGAACATGCCCTGCGCATCCACCACCATCCAGGCGCGGTCCAGATCCAACCCGGTCTCGGTGAGCAGCGCCTGCTGCACCTCGATGCCCGCACAGGATTTGACGGGGTACACAAACAGCCGCGCAATGGTGCCGGACAGATCAGACTCGGAAGGGAAACTCACGCCAGGTGCTCCTGAAGAAGGGTGCCAGAAAGGCCAGACCGCAATTCTGCCCTCTCATCGCAGGGGGTAAGACCCCTCCTACAATGCCTCTCATGGCCCCAACCTTTGATATCTGTATTCGTGGCACCGGCATCGTGGGCCGAACCTTGGCCTTGTTGCTGGCGCGGGAACGACTGAAGGTGGCCCTGGTGCCCGCCCCGGGCCCACACAGCGCGGCGGCCGCCGACGTACGGGCTTATGCCCTGAATGCAGCGTCCCGTAGCCTGCTCGAATCGCTGCGCAGCTGGCCCGATGCTGAACACGCCACCGCCGTCAAGCACATGCAGGTACAGGGTGATCAGGACGGCTGCGTGCATTTCGATGCCACTCCCCAAAGGGTGGAAGCACTCGCCTGGATTGTGGATGTGCCGGCCCTGGAAGAGCGCCTGGCCCAGGCTGTGCGGTTTCAGCCCCTGGTGGAGGTGGTGGACAGCCCGGTGGCCGCGCCCCTGACCGTGGTGTGCGAAGGCCGCGCCAGCACCACCCGGGCCGAGTTTGGCGTGCGCTTTGACGTGACGCCCTATGCCCAGCACGCGATTGCCACGCGGGTGCGCTGCGAACACCCACATGGACAGGTGGCACGCCAGTGGCTTTCGCCCCAAGGCATTCTGGCTTTTTTGCCGCTGGAGGGCGCTCAGGGGAACTCTGTGGCCGTGGTGTGGTCCGTCCCTGAGGACCGGGTGTCCGCACTGATGGCCTTGCCTGCCGACGCTTTTGCGCAAGAGTTGCAGACGGCGAGCCAGCACACACTGGGCAACGTTCAACTCATTGCAGAGCGTGCCACGTGGCCGCTGCAACTGGCCAAGGCAGACCGCTGGTGCGGCGCTACCTCTACCGGAAATGCTGCACGAAGCTGGGTGCTCGCGGGCGATGCCGCCCACAACGTGCACCCGCTGGCAGGGCAAGGGCTGAATCTGGGGCTGGCTGATGTGGCAGCCCTGGCCGAGGTGCTGCGCACCCGCGACTACTGGCGCAGCGTGGCTGACTTGCGACTGCTGCGCCGCTATGAGCGGCAGCAAAAAGCAGCCCTGGCAGCGATGGGCTTGGCCACCGATGGATTGCAGCAACTGTTTGCGCGCCAGGAAGCCCCCTGGCAAGCCCTGCGCAATTGGGGCATGAAGGGCTTTGAACGCAGCGGCATGCTGAAAGATTTTGTGGCCCGCCAAGCCATGGGAATGCGCTGAACGCGCGAGTTTGATAAACAGGAATACGATGAAACTGACCACTGCTTTGCTGACCGTTGGGGCAGCCACCCTGAGCCTGAGCGCCACAGCGCAAGAGGACGCCATCCGCAAGGCATTGGCCCAACGTATTCCTCAGATGGACAAGATCGACGAAGTGCGCGCTACGCCCATGAAGGGGTTGTACGAGGTGCGCATCGGCACAGACCTGTTCTACACCGACGCCAAGGGCGACTATGTGATCCAGGGCGAACTCATCGACTCCAAAGCGCGCCGCAACCTGACCGAAGACCGTATCAGCAAGCTGACGGCTGTGAGCTTCTCAGCCCTGCCCTTGAAAGATGCCGTGACCATTGTGCGCGGCGACGGCAAGCGCAAGGTGGCCGTGTTCGAGGACCCCAACTGTGGGTACTGCAAACGCTTTGAGCGCGACCTGCAGCAGATCAACAACGTGACGGTGTACCTGTTCTTGTACCCCATCCTGAGCCCGGATTCGGCCGAAAAGTCGCGCAACATCTGGTGTTCCAAGGACCAGGCCACGGCATGGCAAGACCAGATGGTGCGTGACAAGCCCGCACCGGCAGCCAGCTGCGACACCAGCGCACTGCAACGCAACCTGGCCTTTGGCAAGAAGTACAAGATCACCGGCACCCCCACCCTGATTTTTGCCAACGGCACACGCGTGCCCGGCGCCATCGGCGCCCAGGAGGTGGAGAAACGCCTGGCCGAAGCCGCCAGCGACACCACCACCGCTAATTAATAGCCGCTGAAAGCCCCCGACCGACGACTCCGCGCGGCCCTTGCGCGGCACATGCCATGCCCCTCTCCCGCCCAGCCTCTGCCGCAGACATTCACTACCGCGTCGAACCCACAGACCTGAATGCGCATCTGTTCACCGTTACGCTGACGGTGCAGCGGCCGACGGCATCGCAAGAGCTGTCTCTGCCGGTCTGGATCCCGGGCAGCTACCTAGTTCGGGAGTTCTCCAAGAATCTGCAAGCGCTGGCGGCTCGGCAAGGCCAACGCGCTTTGCAAACGGCCCAACTGGACAAGCACCGCTGGCAAGTGCAATGCGCAGAGGGCAAGCCCTTGGTGCTGACCTATCAGGTGTGCGCCTACGACAGCTCCGTACGCACTGCCTGGCTGGACGCCTCACGCGGCTTTTTCAACGGCACCAGTCTGTGCCTGCGCGTACATGGCCAGGAGACGCAGCCCCACACCCTGGAGCTGGCACGCACGGCTGCCACAGCGACCTGGGCTGCCGCCACCGGTCTGCGGCCCCTGGATACCGACAAACAAGGCTTTGGCCTGTACCTGGCGGCCGACTACGACGAGCTGGTGGATTGCCCGGTGGAGCTGGGCAACTTCTGGGTGGGGCGCTTTAAGGCCTGCGGCATTGCCCACCAGTTTGTGGTGGCGGGAGCGGCTCCATCGTTCGACGGCAAGCGGCTGCTGGCCGACACGCAGAAAATTTGTGAAACCGCCATTCGCTTCTGGCACCGCGAGGGTAAGGCGCCGTTCAAAAGCTACGTCTTCATGCTCAACGCCGTGGGAGACGGCTATGGCGGGCTGGAACACCGCAACTCGACAGCGCTGATTTGCGGACGGCGTGATCTGCCGCGTCAGGGCGAGGCGCGGGCCAGTGAGGGTTACACCACGCTGCTGGGCCTCATCAGCCACGAATACTTTCACACCTGGAACGTCAAGCGCTTGCGGCCCGCCGAGTTCGCCCGCTACGACTATGCGCAGGAGAACTACACCGAGTTGCTGTGGTTCTTCGAAGGTTTTACCAGTTACTACGACGACCTGCTGCTACGCCGCGCCGGGCTGCTGGACGACGCCACCTATCTCAAGCTCATCACCAAAACCATCAACCAGGTGCTACAAACACCCGGCCGGTCAGTACAAACCGTGGCCCAGGCCAGTTTTGACGCGTGGGTGAAGTACTACCGGCAGGACGAGAATACACCCAACACCACCGTCAGCTACTACACCAAAGGCTCTCTGGTGGCCCTGTGCCTGGACCTGGCCCTGCGGCGTGAGGGCAAAGCCACTTTGGACGATGTGATGCGTGCACTGTGGAAGCGCTGCGCGGGCGGGCCGATGACCGAAGCAGATCTGCGCGCCGTGCTCCACGACTTGGCCGGGCGACCATTCGACAAAGAGCTGGCGCACTGGGTGCATAGCACTGTCGATCTGCCCCTGGAAGAGCTGCTGGCGGCCCACGGCGTGGCGCTCAAGGCCGACCGGCCGCAGCTGGCCCAGCGCTTGGGTCTGCGTGTGGCCGAGAACCACAGCGTGCAGATCAAGACCGTGCTGCGTGGCGGAGCCGCAGAGAAGGCAGGAATGTCTGCCGGCGATGAGTGGCTGGGCATAGAAGTGCAGGGCCAGGGCTGGCGCATTAGCAAGCTCGACGACGTCACTTTCTACGCGGGGACCCACACCACCCTGCAGGCCCTGGTGGCACGCGACGGGCGGCTCCTGCGCCTGCCCTTGGAAATGCCGCTGGTCCAGTCGACTGGAGTCCCTGCCAAGGGCCGACGCAACGCTGCAGCTCCATCCATGGCGCCAGACACCATCAGCCTGACGGTGACAGACGCCGCCGCGCTGGGACGCTGGCTGACCTGACGACAGCAAAGCCCCACTGCCTTGGGTATATTGCTGCAGCTTTCATAACCAACCATAACCCCCAGGAGATTTCATGGCTTACGAAACCATCGAGGTGCGCGTTGAAGCGGACAAGGTCGGCATCATCACCCTCAACAGGCCCAAGCAACTCAATGCGCTGAACGACCAACTCATGAATGAACTGGGCGCTGCCCTCAAGGCCTTCGATGCGGACGAAAAGATCGGCTGCATGATCGTCACCGGCAGCGAAAAGGCTTTTGCGGCGGGCGCGGACATTGGTGCCATGGCCAAGTACAGCTTTGCTGACACCTACAAGGGCGACTACATCACCCGCAACTGGGAGACCATCCGCTCCATCCGCAAGCCCGTCATTGCAGCCGTCAGCGGCTTTGCACTGGGCGGCGGCTGCGAGCTGGCCATGATGTGCGACTTCATCATCGCTGCGGACAATGCCAAGTTCGGCCAGCCCGAGATCAAGCTGGGCGTGATCCCTGGTGCCGGTGGCACGCAGCGCCTGCCCCGCGCTGTGGGCAAGTCCAAGGCCATGGACATGGCACTGACAGGCCGCATGATGGACGCGACCGAAGCTGAGCGCGCTGGGCTGGTCAGCCGCGTAGTGGCTTACGACAAGCTCATGGACGAAGCGCTGGGCGCTGCCATCATCATTGCCGGCTTCTCGCAGATTGCCGTCATGGCGGCCAAGGAATCGGTCAACCGTGCCTTCGAGGGCACGCTTGCCGACGGCGTGATGTTCGAGCGCCGCCTGTTCCACGCGCTGTTTGCCACCCAAGACCAGAAGGAAGGCATGGACGCGTTCATGAACAAACGCACGGCAAACTTCACACACCAATAATTTTTGTTCTATAATCTTGGTCTGCGGTCGTATAGCTCAGTTGGTTAGAGCGCAGCATTCATAATGCTGATGTCGGTGGTTCAAGTCCACCTACGACCACCAAATACAAAAACCCACAGTGAGGCAACCCACTGTGGGTTTTTTCTTTCAGGCAAGCCCAAGAACCCGCTCCAGTGACCATTGATGCACGGGCCGCTTGACTTGTCCGAGGGATGTGCCACGCTGGCAACCCCCTTCTAAAATTGTGCCTTCAGCCCCTGGATGTAAACCATGAACCGCTGCACCACACGCTCTTCCGGCCCAGCCCCCTCCCGCCGGGCACCTCGATTTTTCCAAGCTGCATTGCTGGCAGTGATGGCCAGCACAGCCCTCTGCGCCGTGGCACCCGCCTCGGCCCAGACCCAGCCCGGCCTGGGCCTCTCACGCCCGTTCCCTGAAGCCGCGCTGCGTGGCACGTTGAGCATCAACACCGCGTCCGAAGCCACACTCAATGGCAAGACCATCCGCATGGCCCCGGGCATGCGGCTGTTCAGCCCCCAGAACACCCTGGTCATGGCGCACACCGTGATGGGCCAGACCTTCAAGGTCAACTATGTGCTGGAGAACAGCACCGGCATGCTGCACGCTGCCTGGATCCTGACCGAAGGCGAGGCCGCGCAGCCTCGCAAGGGCAGCGATGCCGTCATCACCAACATCACGACCAGCTCGGGCGCCGCGCTGAAGTAACCCTTCAGCGGCGCTACTGCCAGGCCGCTGCGCCGCTGCCCCTTCACAGTCTCCGCGCCACGCAGGGCGCGGTGTTTGCTTGCCTTTTTGCGAAATTGCCATGGCCAAAAAAGTCTTCATCAAAACCTTCGGCTGCCAGATGAACGAGTACGACTCGGACAAGATGGCCGACGTGCTCAACGCCGCGCAGGGCTATGAGCCCACCCAGAACGTGGACGAGGCCGACCTCATCCTCTTCAACACCTGCTCCGTGCGCGAGAAAGCGCAAGAGAAGGTCTTCAGCGACCTGGGTCGCATCAAGCACCTGAAGGCGCGCGGCGTGAAGATTGGCGTGGGAGGCTGCGTGGCCAGCCAGGAAGGCGCCGAGATCATCAAGCGCGCCCCGTATGTGGACGTGGTGTTTGGCCCGCAAACCCTGCACCGCCTGCCCGAGATGCTCAACCAGCGCGAGCAGCTCGATAAGCCACAGGTGGACATCAGCTTCCCCGAGATTGAAAAGTTCGACCACCTGCCGCCCGCGCGCGTCGAAGGTGCCTCGGCCTTTGTGTCAATCATGGAAGGCTGCAGCAAATACTGCAGCTACTGCGTGGTGCCCTACACCCGTGGCGAAGAAGTGAGCCGCCCGTTTGACGATGTGCTGGTCGAAGTGGCGGGCCTGGCCGACCAGGGCGTGAAGGAAATCACCCTGCTGGGCCAGAACGTGAACGCCTACCTGGGCAAGATGGGCGGCACGGCCGAAATTGCCGACTTTGCGCTGCTGCTCGAATACGTGTCGGACATTCCCGGCATCGAGCGCATCCGCTACACCACCAGCCACCCCAACGAGTTCACGCCCGGGCTGATCGAGGCCTATGCCAAGCTACCCAAGCTGGCCAGCCACCTGCACCTGCCCGTGCAGCACGGCAGCGACCGCATTTTGATGGCCATGAAGCGCGGCTACACCGCCATGGAATACAAGAGCACGGTGCGCAAGCTGCGCGCCATCCGCCCCGATCTGGCCATGAGCAGCGACTTCATCGTGGGCTTCCCCGGCGAGACGGAAGACGACTTCAACAAGATGATGAAGCTGATCGACGACATCCACTTCGACAACAGCTTCAGTTTCATCTTCAGCCCACGCCCTGGCACGCCTGCTGCGGGCCTGCACGACGACACGCCGCACGATTTGAAGCTGCGCCGCTTGCAGCACCTGCAGGGCGTTATCAACGCCAACATCAAGTCCATCAGCGAAAGCCGCGTGGGCACGGTGCAGCGCATTCTGGTGGAGGGCGCCTCCAAGCGCGATGCGGGCGAGCTGATGGGCCGCACCGAATGCAACCGCGTGGTCAACTTTGCCGGGCAGCCTCGCCTGGTGGGGCAGATGGTGGATGTGACCATCACCGAAGCCAAGGCCTACACCCTGCGGGGCGAGGTGCTGACGCACGAAACCGCCGCACTGGCCGGCTGACGCGCGGGTACCGACACCCCGCACGCCCCGCGCCCTTTTGGCTGCAATGCCCACCCCCAGCACACCGCCCAAGGCACCGCCACCCGCCGAAGGCCTGTTGCATGGCCTCTCCTTCCAGCAACTGTTGCTGCTGGCGTTCGTGCTGATTGCCGGCTTGCTGGGGGTCAGCTCGCTGCGGGCTTTGCACACGCTGGAGCAGCTCATGGTGCTCAGCCGCCACGGCACAGCCGAGGCCACTGCGCTGACTGCAGCCGCACAGGGCCTGAACCAGCGCGGCCAGGCCCTGGAGCGCGCAGCGCGGCAGTCCCTGGTGCTGCGGGATGCGCCCCTGCGCCGCAGCTTCGACGACATGGCGGTCGAGGCCCTCACGGTGCTCGACCATTTGCAGGCCGCAGGCCTGCCCGCTGCGCAGACCGGGGCATGGCGCACCCACCTCGATGCCGTCAAAGCCCTGCTGGACGCACCGCCGGACCGCGCACTGGACAACGAACGCCTGGTTGCCGAAGAGTTTGTGGCCCTGGAGACCTTGCACGGCACCATGGTGCAGACGGTGCAGGACCTCAACACCCAACGCAACAACGCGCTGCAGGACGAGGTGGAGCAAAGCCGCCGCAGCGTGACGCACCAGGTGGTGGGCGCGATTGTGCTGGCGCTGGTGCTGGCGTTGTCGCTGGGCATCTGGCTCGCGCGGCCGTTCAAGCGACTGGAGGGTGCGATCCGTCAGCTGGGCGAAAACCAGCTGGACGAGCCGGTGCTGATCTCCGGCCCGGACGACGTTCGCCGGCTGGGCCAGCAACTGGAGTGGCTGCGGCTGCGGCTGCTGGAGCTGGACGCCGACAAGGCGCGTTTCCTGCGCCATGTGTCCCACGAACTCAAGACGCCGCTGGCCGCGCTGCGCGAAGGCGTGGCATTGCTGCAGGATGGCGTGACAGGCGAACTCACTGCAGGCCAGCGCGAGGTCGCGCAAATCCTGCACCACAACACGCTGCAGCTGCAAGGTGAGATCGAGGCCCTGCTGCGCTTCAATGCCGCCGCTTTTGAGGCTCGCCAGCTGCAGCGCCGCGACACCGACCTGCTGGCGCTGCTGGAGGCCCAGGTCGAGGCCCAGCGGCTGCAGTGGCAGGCCAAGGGCCTGACCGTGCGGGTAGAGGGGCCGCCCGTGCGCATGCCCGTTGACGCCGACAAGATCACCTCCGCCGTCAGCAATCTGCTGTCCAACGCCATCCGCTTTTCACCGCCCCAGGGCACGGTGCGGCTGGTGCTCTCGCAACCTCCCGGTCATGTGCGTCTGGACGTCTTTGACCAAGGCCCCGGCGTGGACCGGGTGGATCGTGACCGCGTGTTTGAACCCTTTTACCGGGGTGTTCGCCAACCAGACGATGCCGTGCGCGGCACCGGCATCGGTCTGTCCATCGTGCAGGAATATGTGCAGGCCCATGGCGGCAGCGTGCGCCTGGTGGACGAAGGCGCACACTCCTTCTTTCGCATCGAACTTCCCCATGCCGCCTAGCAGTCCTCCCCTTCCCTCCCACGCCCTGCGATGGCCGCTGCTTGCGCTGGGCGCCGTGCTGGCGGGCTGTGCCACCACCACGCCCCCACCCGCCCCCGCCCAGACGCCACCGGTCGCGATGATCATTGCCGTGCCCGTGGCCCCGACGGTGGAAGTGGGCCCTGCCGAAGCAAGGAGCACCGACGCGGACACCCACCACCCCCCCGTCGTGCTGCTGCTGGCCCAGACGGACCGTGTGCTCAAGCTGCCCCCGGCCGAACTCGCCAAGGAGATCGCCCGGCTGGGCGAAGCGGAAGACGCTACCCCCGACACGCCGCTGCTGCTGGCCACGGCCCTGGCGCAAACCCGCCAGGCCGTGGACACCGCCCGCGCGCTGGGCCTGGTGCAGCGCGTGTTGGGCAACACCAGCCCCGCAGCGCAGCCGCTGCATCCCCTGGCCCGGCTGCTGGAGGCCCGACTGCTGCAACAACGCCGGCTGGAGGACCAACTCGACCGCCAGGCGCAGCAACTGCGCGACACCCAACGCCGCAACGACCAGCTCAGCGAACGCCTGGAAGCCGTGCGCGCCATCGAACGCAGCCTGAGCACCCGCCCAGCGCCCGCCGCATCTCAGTCCGCCCCAGCGGTGGGCAACGGATCCGCGCCACGGCCCGCCCCCTGACCATTTCCCCCGCCATGGACTCCTCTGCCCCCCACCGTGCCGCCCCTCCCGCCCGCATCCTGGTGGTGGACGACGACGCCGACATGCTGCGGCTGCTGTCGCTGCGCCTGAAAGCCGCCGGGCACGACGTGGTGGCCGTGGGCTCTGCCGAAGCGGCACTAGCGCAGCTGGACATTGCGCGCCCGCAGCTGGTGCTCAGCGATGTGCGCCTGCCAGGGCGCGACGGCCTGGCCCTGTTTGACGAAGTGCGTGCCCGCCACCCCTCTCTGCCCGTGATCCTGCTGACCGCACACGGCACCATTCCCGATGCCGTCGAGGCCACGTCGCGCGGGGTGTTCACCTACCTGACCAAGCCCTACGACGGCAAGGAGCTGCTGGAAAAGATCGCACAGGCGCTGGCGCTCAGCGCCCCTGCCGTGGCGCAGCCGCATGCCAACGAGGACTGGCGGGCCGAGATCGTGAGCCGGTCGCACCGCATGACGGACCTGTTGTCCGAGGCGTACATGGTCGCCCAGTCCGACGCCAGCGTGCTGCTGCGCGGCGACAGCGGCTCGGGCAAGGAGCTGCTGGCACGCGCCATCCACCGGGCGAGCCCGCGCGCAGCACGCCCGTTTGTGGCCGTCAACTGCGGCGCCATCCCCGAGGCGCTGCTGGAGTCCGAGCTGTTCGGCCACGTCAAAGGCGCCTTCACCGATGCGGTGAGCAACCACAAGGGGCTGTTCCAGGCTGCGGACGGCGGCACCCTGCTGCTGGATGAGATTGGCGACATGCCCCCGGCCCTGCAGGTCAAGCTGCTGCGGGTGCTGCAGGAGCGCGCCGTGCGCCCCGTGGGTGCCAGCCAGGCCACGCCCATCGACGTGCGCATCATCTCGGCCACGCACCGGGA
The DNA here is from genome assembly GCF_057809195.1 of Acidovorax sp. FG42. Lineage (NCBI taxonomy): Bacteria > Pseudomonadati > Pseudomonadota > Betaproteobacteria > Burkholderiales > Comamonadaceae > Acidovorax > Acidovorax sp. FG42. The sequence goes on from NZ_JBMDJM010000007.1 coordinate 210,619, forward strand.
CCTGGAGGCCGCCATGGCCAGCGCGCAGTTCCGCGAGGACCTGTATTACCGGCTGAATGTGGTGTCGCTGGTGCTGCCCACCCTGGCCGAGCGGCGCGAAGACATCGCGCTGCTGGCCAATCACTTTCTGGACCGCCTGTCCCGCAAATACGACAAGCGCCTGTCTGGCTTTGCGCCAGAGGCGCTCAAGGCACTGACCACCGCCGCCTGGCCGGGCAACGTGCGCCAGCTCTACAACGTAGTCGAGCAGGTGTGCGCCCTGTCCACCACTCCCCTGGTGCCCCTGACGCTGGTGCAGCGCGCACTCCGCACCCCGTCCACCCAGGTGCTGAGCTTTGCGGAGGCCCGCCAGCGTTTCGAGCGCGAGTACCTGGTGGGCCTGCTCAAGATGACCGATGGCAATGTGGCCGATGCGGCGCGGCTGGCGCAACGCAACCGCACCGAGTTCTACCGCCTGCTGCAAAAGCACGCGCTGACGCCGGGGCAGTTTAAGCAGGATGCAGTCGATTCAGACGATGTCGTGGATGAGCGACACGAATAAGTCATTGATTTACCGGGTGTTTTGATCCAACCACCCACCCCTTGTCGCCATCCGGCGACAAAAAGCAGGGGCTGATAGGCGCCCACAGGCGATTGCACAACTGCTTACACGCAGAGGCCACTCCAACCCATTGATTTCAAAGCATTTTTTGCAGCTGGCACAGGGTTTGCCCTATGCCTGGCATGCACGCAGTTTTTCCCTCCTTTTTCCGCCACATAGGACGGCACGCAGGGCCCGCAATGGCCCTGGCCACCGCCCTGCTGGCTGGGGGCGCACACGCACAGGGCTTTGACTTCGAGAGCGTGACCCGCCTCGCCCGCGAACGCGCCAGCCAACCCTACCGGCCCGTGAGCGACAGGCTCCCGGCCGACCTCGCAAAGCTCAACTACGACCAGGTGCGCGACATCCGCTGGCGCCCTGATCGCGCCCTGTGGCGGGCCGAGAAGTTGCCTTACGAGGCCATGTTCTTCCATCTGGGGCTCTACCAGAAGGAGCCTGTGCTGATCAACGAAGTGACGCCCCAGGGCGTGCGCCACATTCCCTACAGACGCGCGGACTTTGACTACGGCAAGAACCAGCTGCGGCCCGAGGCCTGGGGCGACCTGGGCTTTGCAGGCTTTCGTCTGCACAACCACCTGAACTCCAGCGCCTACAAGGACGAGCTGGTGGTCTTCCAGGGTGCGAGCTACTTCCGCGCGCTGGGCCAAGGCCAGCAGTACGGCCTGTCAGCGCGCGGGCTGGCCATTGACACCGTGGGCGGCCGGGGCGAGGAATTTCCCCGCTTCACCGAGTTCTGGCTGGTGCGGCCCGACCCGCTGTCCACCCAGGTCACGGTGTATGCGCTGCTCGACTCGCCACGCGCCACGGGCGCCTACCGCTTCGACATCCAGCCCGGCGCGCAGACCACCACCACGGTACGCAGCCGCATTTTTGTGCGCGCCGCCTCGGGCACCCCACCCATCGCCACACTGGGCGTTGCGCCGCTGACCAGCATGTTCTTCTTCGGCGAGAACCAGCCGCGCAAGGAGGACTTCCGCCCCGAAGTGCATGACTCCGACGGACTCATGGTGGCCACGGGCGAAGGCGAGTGGCTGTGGCGCCCGCTGCAGAACCCCCGGCAAACACTGGTCACCTCGTTCGCCACCAAAAACCCTAAGGGCTTTGGCCTGATGCAACGCGACCGCCAGTGGGCCAGCTACGAGGACGTGGAGGCCCGCTACGAGCGCCGCCCCAGCGCCTGGGTCCGTCCCCTGCACGACTGGGGCGCTGGCCGCGTGGAGCTGGTGCAGCTGAACACCCCCGATGAGACGCACGACAACATCGTGGCGTACTGGGTGCCCGCCCAGATGCCCGCCCCCGGCCAGCCGCTGGAATTTGCCTATGAGCTGAGCTGGCAGGGCGACGAACAGCAGCGCCCGCCCGGCGCCTGGGCCACCCAGTCGCGCCGTGGCATGGGCTACACCAAGCTGTCGGCCCAGGCCCTGCGCCAGCAGGTGCAGTACGTGGTCGATTTCGAGGGCCCGGCTCTCAAGGCCCTGCCTGCGGAGGCCTCCCTCAAGGTCGTTGTGACCAGCGATGCCAACGGCAAGGTGCTGGAAAACATTGCCTACCGCAACCCCGCCACCGGCGGGTGGCGCATGACCGTTCGCATCCAGCGCCTGCAGGCTGACCGGCCCATCGAGCTGCGCGCTTTTCTCCAACACGACAACCACGCTGTGAGTGAAACATGGACGCACATCAGTCTTCCCGAGTAAGCCCTCATGACCCCCACGACACCCACGCATCCACCGGCCCTGCCGTGGTCGCGCGGCGCGGTGTGGCCTACCCCCGGCCAACCCCCAGCCGACGCAGCACACTGCGAGAGGAGCGTCACCCCAATGCGGTGACGGCACCGCCCCTGCACCGTGGCTCCATGGTGCCCCTGCCCTGGCGCGGCTTCTGGAACAGCGTGGGCACTGCCGTGCTGCTGCGCCTCACGGGCCGCACGTCTCCGCAACCCGCACCGGCCAGGGTGGCACAGGCCCCCGCTGAATCCACCGCCGCCTGGCAAGGCGCAGCGCAGCGCCGCCGCTGGACGTTTGCGCTGCTCACTGTGCTGACGACGGCCTTGGCCAGCACCCTGTTTGCCAGCGTGCAGCCCGACTACGAAAACGCGTGGCTGAGCTACGGCCAGATCGCGCTGTTTGCCCTGCTGTCCGCCTGGGTGGTGACCGGCTTTTTGACCGGGCTGATGGGCTTTTGGGTGATGCTGCGCGGCGACCGGCATGCACTGTCGGCGCGCAGCGTGGCTGGGCACACGCTGGCGCCCGACGCCCGCACCGCCATCATCATGCCGATCTGCAACGAAGACGTGGCCACCGTGTTTGCCGGGCTGCGGGCCACCTGCGAGTCGGTGGCCGCCACCGGCCATGGCACCACGTTCGACGTGTTTGTGCTCTCCGACAGCAACGACCCCGCCATTGCCCGCGCCGAGCGCGCTGCCTGGGAAGAGCTGCGCAACGCCCTGGCGCAGCACAGCCAGCAGCCCCAGGTGCAGGTGTACTACCGCCTGCGCACGCGCCGCACGCACCGCAAGGCAGGCAACGTGGCCGACTTCTGCCGCCGCTGGGGCAAGGACTACCGCTACATGGTGGTGCTGGACGCCGACAGCGTGATGAGCGGCGACTGCATCGTTTCCATGGCCAAGCTGATGGAAGCCCACCCCACGGCCGGCATCATCCAGACCGCCACGCAGGCCATCGGCCATGTCACGCTACACGCCCGCGCGCAGCAGTTCGCGTCGCGCGTCACGGGCCGCCTGTTCACGCTGGGCATGCAGTACTGGCAGCTGGGCGAATCTCACTACTGGGGCCACAACGCCATCATCCGCGTGGCGCCCTTCATGCAGCACTGCGCGCTGGCGCCCATCCAGGGCACGGGTGGTCTGTCTGGCGGCATCATGTCGCACGACTTTGTGGAGGCCGCACTGATGCGCCGCGCGGGCTACCACGTGTGGCTGGTGGCCGACCTGATCGGCAGCTACGAGCAGCAGCCGCCCGACCTGCTGGCCGAACTGCAGCGCGACCGGCGCTGGTGTCAGGGCAACCTGCAGAACGCGCGCCTGATGGCCGAGCCCGGCATCCACCCCGTGCACCGCTCCATGTTCATCACCGGCGCCATGGCTTATCTGTCGGCGCCGCTGTGGCTGGCCTTCCTCACGCTGGGCACGGCCCTGTGGCTGTCGGGCGCCAAGCTGGTGGCGGACTGGCACATCCTGCCCGCCGAGCTGCTAGCGCTGTGGGCCTGGACCCTGTGCCTGCTGTTCCTGCCCCGCATCCTGGGCGTGACGGCGGTGTTCATGCGCCGCGAGCAAAAGCAGTACGGCGGCGCTTTCAGCCTGCTCAAGAGCGCCGTGCTGGAGAGCATCATGGCCATCCTGCAGGCGCCCGTTCGCATGCTGGCGCATTCGCTGTTCGTGCTGATCGCATTGACTGGACTGAAGCTGGAGTGGAAGTCGCCCCCGCGCGAAGCCCATGCAGTGCCCTGGCGCGACGCCGTGCGCCAGCTGGCCCCTATGAGCGCGGTGATCGCCCTGCTGGCGGCGGGCGTGGCGCTGATCGACAGCAGCGCGCTGTTGTGGCTGATGCCTGTGGGCTTGCCGCTGGCACTGGCGATTCCGCTGGCGGTGTGGACCAGCCAGATCGCGCTGGGCCGGGCGCTGCGTGCCCAACGGCTGCTGCTGATTCCTGAAGAGTCGTGGTCGCCCCCGGTGCTGCGCCGCGCCTGGATGCACGCCGGGCGCATGGGACGGCCCATGGCCTTGCAAACCGCCTGAGGTGCCAGACCGCACCACCGCTCCCAGCCGGGCGGGCCATAAAAAAGCCGACACATGTCGGCTTTTTTGTTTACTCATATTTTCATAGCAGCTCAGGCATATGGTTGTAGCGCCTGGAGCCAAAAAGGCTTGAAAACCTTTCAGAAAGGCATCTTGGGCATGCCTCCGCCGCCCATGCCCTTCATGCCGCCCATGCGTTTCATCATCTTCATCAGGCCGCCGCCCTTCATCTTCTTCATCATGCCCTGCATTTGTTCGAACTCCTTGAGCAGGCGGTTGACCTCCTGCACATGCACGCCCGCGCCGTTGGCGATGCGCTTCTTGCGCGTGGCCTTGATGAGTTCGGGCTTGCGGCGCTCCAGGGGGGTCATGCTCTGGATGATGCCTTCCTTGCGCTTGATGTCCTTTTCGGCCTTGTCCATGTCCAGCGAACCGGCCTTGGCGGTGAGCTGAGAGGGCAACTTGTCCATCAGGCTGGACAGCCCGCCCATCTGCTTCATCTGCTGGATCTGCGAGAGAAAGTCGTTCAGGTCGAACCCGTCTCCGCTCTTGACCTTGGCCGCCAGCTTTTGTGCGGCCTCCATGTCCACCCCGGCGGTGACCTGCTCCACCAGCGCCACGATGTCGCCCATGCCCAGGATGCGGCCTGCATGGCGTTCGGCATCGAACACTTCCAGCCCGTCGATCTTCTCCGAGACACCCGCAAACTTGATGGGCGCCCCGGTGATCTGGCGCACGGACAGCGCAGCACCACCGCGCGAGTCGCCGTCGAGCTTGGTGAGCACGATGCCGGTGAGGGGCAGCGCCTCCTTGAAGGCCTTGGCCGTGTTGATAGCGTCCTGGCCCTGCATGGCATCCACCACGAACAGGGTCTCGACAGGGTTGATCGCAGCATGCAGGTCCTTGATTTCATTCATCAAGGCTTCGTCAATCGCCAGACGGCCGGCCGTATCGACCAGCAGCACGTCAAAGTAGTGCTTCTTGGCGTAGTCCAGGGCGGCGCGGGCGATGTCGAGCGGCTTCTGGTCGGGCGTGCTGGGGAACCATTCGGCCCCGGCCTGCTTGGTCACGGTCTTGAGCTGCTCGATGGCGGCCGGGCGGTACACGTCGCCCGACACGGTCAGCACCTTCTTCTTGCGCTTTTCGATCAGGTGCTTGGCCAGCTTGGCCGTGGTGGTGGTCTTGCCCGCACCTTGCAGGCCGGCCATCAGGATCACGGCGGGCGGCTGGGCAGCCAGATTGATGTCGGCCACGCCCTCGCCCATGGTGGCGGCCAGTTCGCGGTTGACGATGCTGACCAGCGTCTGCCCGGGCTTGAGCGAACCCAGCACCTCCTGGCCCAGGGCCTTTTCCTTGACGCGGGCGATGAAGTCGCGCACCACGGGCAGGGCCACGTCGGCTTCGAGCAGCGCCATGCGCACTTCGCGCAGCATGTCCTGCACGTTGGATTCGGTGATGCGGGCCTGGCCACGCATCTCCTTGACGAGGCGCGTGAGTTTGTCGGTAAGGGCGGAGGCCATAGGGGTGTTTCCGGTATTGGCTGCGCGCCGTCAACAAGGGCGTTGCGTGCGCAGCCCCGCCAGGGCGCTGGCGGTGGGCGAAAGGCTAAACTGTGCCCATGATTTTAACGAGTAGCTCCCCCGTCAGTTGGCTGCTGGCCCTGGCCGCTGCTGTGGCCTATGCCGTACCGGCTGCTGCAGCCTCCCGCCTGGGGGCTGCAGCAGCACGCAATGCACTGCTGGTCGCGTGGTTGCTGCACGGCGCCGTGCTGGTCTGGGGCCTGTGGGGCGATGCGCCCCGGTTCGGTTTTGCGCCCGCGCTGTCGATGACCGCCTGGCTGGTGCTCACGGTCTATGCCGTGGAACGGCAGTTGTTTCCACAAATGCAGTCACGCTGGGTACTGGCAGGGCTGGGCGCGGCCGCCATCGTGCTGGCGATGCTGTTCCCCGGGCAGCCGCTGCACGTGACCGCATCTGCCTGGCTGCCTTTGCACCTGGCGCTGGGCATTGCGTGTTATGGCCTGTTTGCAGCGGCGGTGGTGCACGCCTGGCTCATGACACGCGCCGAACGCCACATCCGGCAGGCTGAAGACCCGCACAGCGGCATCCCGCTGCTGACGCTGGAGCGGCTGACCTTCCGGTTCGTGACGGCGGGGTTTGTACTGCTTACCGCCACCTTGCTGGCCGGTTGGCTGTTTGGCGAGACGCTGTATGGCCGGGCCTGGCGGTGGGACCACAAGGCCGTGTTCTCGATGCTCTCGTGGCTGACCTTTGCCACGTTGCTGCTGGGCCGTGCCCGCTTTGGCTGGCGGGGCCGCAATGCGGTGCGTGTGTTGTATGCGGGCTCGGCCCTGTTGCTGCTGGCCTATGTGGGCTCGCGTTTTGTATTGGAAGTTGTTCTGGGCCGCAGCGTATGAAGTACCTGGTCTTGTTGGTCGTCATCGCGGTGGCCGTAGGTATCTGGCGCAGCCGCCGCGCCCCTGATGCGGCGGCGCCCAAAGCGCCCCCCACACCGCCTGCCCTGCCGCAGGACATGCTGGCCTGCGCGCACTGCGGCGTGCACATCCCACAGGCCGAAGCCCTGATGATGGGCAGTCAGGCCTATTGCAGTGCCGAGCACCGGCGCATGGGCCCGGCCTGAGCGACGCCTTGCCGTTGTGACCATGCAAGCAGCGCCCGCAGGCCCACTGCCGCTTTCCGCAGACGCTCCCTTCGCACGGCTGTGGCTCGGTTTTCTGACGGGCCGCGTGATGGTTGCCCTGGCACTTTTGGTGCTGCAGGGGGCCGGGCAGCTGATCAATCAAGCGGCGGCGCCTTCCGTGCTCGCAGTCTGCGTGGCCTATCTCGTGGCCACCGTGGTGCTGCGGGTGCTGTCGCGCAAAGCCCCGCCGTCGCCCAGCGCCGGCCCGCAGTGGCTACCCTCCATCGGGGTGGACCTGGCCGCGATCACCGCGCTGCAGCTCTTGCATGCGGGCGCCATGAACTACACGCCGCTGTTCGGACTGCCCATCCTGATCGCTGCGGTCATGGGCACGCTGACCCTGGCCCTGGGCACCACCGCGGCAGTCACGCTGCTGCTGCTGGGCTGGGCCTGGTGGGTGGGCCAGTACAGCACGGGCGACGAAGGCCAGCGCTACCTGCAAAGTGCGCTGACTGGCACGGGCTATTTCATCGTGAGCTACCTGGTGCACCAGCTCGCCACCCGCCTGGCACGCGAGCAGGAAGTGGCACAACAAAGCCAGATCGCAGCCCGCGTACAGACCCAGGTCAGTGCACTGGTCATCCAGAACCTGACCGATGGCGTACTGGTGGTGGACGAAAACGACCTGGTGCGCATTGCCAACCCCGCAGGGCTGCAGCTGTTGGGTGGCGTGGCACTGACCGAGTTGCCGTTTGCCCTGACCTCCACCGCGCCGTGGCACCCCCTGGTGATTTTGGCGCGGCGCACCTTCCGTCACGAACAGCCCCAGACGGCCGATGTTGATCTGCTGCACGAAGGCCAGAGCCCCACCGGCCTGCATGTGCGCACCTGGCTCACGTCCACCCGCAATGCGGCCTTGCAGACGCACTCCGAGCGGCTGTGCGTGATGTTCCTGCACGATCTGCGGGAAATGGAAGCGCGGCTGCGCACCGAAAAACTCGCGGCCATGGGCCGCATGTCTGCCGCTGTGGCCCACGAAATCCGCAACCCACTGGCCGCCATCGTGCAGGCCAATGCCCTGCTGGAAGAAGACCTGCACGAGCCAGCACAAAAGCGCCTGGCGCACATGGTGCAGCAGAACGCCGACCGCTTGGCACGCATTGCCGAAGAGGTGCTGGACATTGCCCGCGTGCAGCACCAGATCAGCCACGCCCCCGCCTCCACCGTGGTGCTGGACGAAACCGTCGCCCAGATCTGGAACGACTGGCAGGCCCAGGACCCCGCGCGGCGGCGCGCCATGGTGTCGCTGGATACCGGTGCCACCCAGGTGGAGTTTGACGCCGAGCACCTGCGCCGCGTTCTGGTCAACCTACTGGACAACGCCCTGCGCTACATGGGCCCGGAGCCCGACTCGCTGTCGGTGACCACGCGCAATACGCCTGCCGGCCAGGTCAGCCTGCAGGTGTGGAGCGACGGAGCGCCCATGGACAAATCCGTGGAGCGGCATCTGTTCGAGCCCTTCTTCTCGTCCGAGAGCCGCTCCAGCGGCCTGGGCCTCTATATTTGCCGGGAGCTGTGCCAGCGCCATGGCGCCTCCATCAGCTACCAGCGCCTGAACCGCCCCACCGCACGCGGAGACATCGGAGGCAACGCCTTCACCGTGGGCTTCCGCCGCACGACCCGCCCCGCCGACAATGCCACCTTGTTTGACACCATCGTGGTCTGACTGCTGCCCCCAATGAACGCCCCTGCCGCCTCCATCCTTGTCGTTGACGACGAACCCGATCTGCGCACCCTGTACGAGCTCACCTTGCTGCGTGAGGGCTACCGGGTCGAGACGGCGTCCAACGTGCAGGAGGCCCGCGAGCAGCTCAAGGCCCAGCGTTTTGACGCGGTGATCACTGACATGCGACTGCCTGACGGGTTCGGCATGGAGCTGCTGCAGGACCTGCGCGACCAGCAGCGCCGGGAGCGCTGCGTGGTCATGACCGCCTACGGATCGGCAGAAAATGCGGTCGAGGCGCTGCGCGCCGGGGCCTTCGATTACCTCACCAAGCCCGTGGACCTCAAGCAGTTCCGCTCGGTGGTGGCCTCGGCCATCCAGGGCACCGGCGGAGTCCCCCCTCCGCGTGCGGCACGCAGCAACGGCTCCAGCCGGTCTCCCAATGCGGCGGCGGCCAGCGAATTCGGCAGTGCCAACGCCGCCCTGGATCGCCTGGTGGGCGAGTCCGACGCCATCCGCAACGTCAAACAGCGCGTGGCCAAGGTGTCGCGCGGCATGGCGCCCGTGCTGATCCATGGTGAGTCGGGCACCGGCAAGGAGTTGGTGGCCCAGGCCTTGCACGCCAGCAGCCAGCGCGCGGATGGCCCCCTGGTCGCCGTGAACTGCGGAGCCATCCCTGAAAACCTGCTGGAAGCCGAATTCTTTGGTGCCCGAAAGGGCTCCTACACCGGGGCTTCGCAAGACCGTGACGGCTACTTCCAGGCCGCACGCGGGGGCACCCTGTTCCTCGACGAAATCGGTGACCTGCCGCTGGCGATGCAATCCAAGTTGTTGCGCGCCATCCAGGAGCGCAGCGTGCGGCCGCTGGGCTCCACCCAGGAAGAAACCGTGGACGTGCGCATCGTCAGCGCTACCCACCGCGACTTGGCAGCCGATGTCCAGGCCGGCCGGTTCCGCCAGGATCTGTACTACCGGCTCAATGTGATCGAGATCGTCATCCCGCCGCTGCGCGAACGTCGGGAGGATTTGCCCGCACTGTGTGCAGCACTGCTCACCCGCATTGCCAACGAGTCCGGCATGCCGGTACCCCAGCTCACCGACCGCGCACTGAACGCTATCGCCGCCCACCCGCTGACCGGAAACGTCCGCGAGCTGGAAAACCTGCTGCACCGTGCAGTGGCGTTGAGCGATGGGGACGAGTTGCAGGTGGATGCACCCAGCGGCGCGGCAGAGGTGCAGATGGCGCGGCCCGCGACACCCGCGTTGGCCACTGCGGCAGAGGGTTCGGCCGGCGGCACCTCCGTCCCGTCCGATGCCGCTCCAACCCAGCAGCACTTGGCCAGCGGATGCACCGTGCCCCTCCCCAGCGACCTGCAGGCCTGGCTGGATCAGCAAGAGCGCGAGATCCTGATCCGCGCGCTCAAAGAATCCGGATTCAACCGCACGGCCACGGCGGCACGCCTGGGCATCAGCCTGCGCCAGATTCGCTACCGCATTGCCCGCCTGAACATCGCGGTACCCAACGACCAGGACCCGCATGACGACCAGGGCTGACAGCGCCCGGGCAGCAGCCCCCACGCATTGGGACGGCGGATGGCACCTGGCGGCACAGCGGCTGGCATCACCGAACTACGGACCACGCCCCGTACAGGCCTCGGGGGTGGACCTGATCGTGGTGCATTCCATCAGTCTGCCCCCGGGTGAATACGGTGGCTGCGCCGTGCAACAGCTGTTCACCAACACTTTGGACTGGGACGCGCACCCTTACTACCAGAGCATTCGCGGACTGCAGGTGTCCGCCCATTTTTTCATCGAGCGCACCGGTGCGCTGTGGCAGTTTGTGGATTGCGACCAGCGAGCCTGGCATGCGGGGCAATCGTTCTACCGAGGCAGAAGCCAGTGCAACGACGATTCCATCGGCATTGAACTGGAAGGCCTGGAGGGCCTCACCTTCGAGTCCGCCCAATACGAGACACTGGCCCGGGTCTGCCAGGACATTGCGCAGCGTTACCCCATCAAGCACATCGCGGGGCATGAACACATCGCCCCGGGGCGCAAGCTTGACCCCGGCCCGGGGTTTGACTGGTCCAGGCTGCAACAGGCCCTGGACTGGCCAGTGCAGCGATTCCCGCAAGGCACACAGACAGGCCCGCAGCAGCTTCGCTGACGCCGCGCTTTCACTGTCGCACGGGCGCATCAAGGCAATTTTTTCTTTGTGCGTTCGCACATATTTTTGCAGCCAAGCACTGCGCGGCCTAGCGCAGGAAATCCGCCGCCAAGGTACGCCACTGCGAGGTTTTGCATCGCCCACATCACGTTTACAAGGGTTCGCCGCAGGTGCCGATTGCCAAGGCAACGGGGTTGGGAACATGCTGTTTCGGTTTTGGGGACTCATTCCGGCGGTACACTACCGGTAGTGTCTTGAACCGCCTCGACACACCATATATAGTGTGCGCCAGGCTGAAGTCCGGTGCAGCACCCACACCCTGCGGCGGCGCTCCAGGCCGCACGCCACCCCAGACAGCCCACAGAAGAGGACACCCATGCAAGCTGCTTTGAACACGCCTTCCCCATCGCCCACCGCCTCTGCGGATACCGCCACACACGCTGCAGCGGCCGCAGCTTCCGGGCACCCGCTCACGCATTACCAGATCATTCGCCGCAACGGCGCGGTGGTGCCGTTCGAGCCCCAGAAAATTGCAGTGGCGATGATGAAGGCGTTTCTGGCAGTGCACGGCACGCAGGGCGCCGCCTCTGCCAGCGTGCGCGAGGTGGTAGACACGCTCACCCAGAACGTGGTCCGCGCCCTGATGCGCTCGCGCCCGGGCGGCGGCACCTTCCATATTGAAGATGTGCAGGACCAGGTCGAGCTGGGCCTGATGCGCGGCGAGCACCACGAAGTCGCCCGCGCCTACGTGCTGTACCGCGAGCGCCGCACGCAGGAGCGCGCCCACCACCAGGAACAGCTCGCTCCCGCCACCCCGGTGATGCACGTGATCGACAACGGCCAACGTGTGCAGCTGGACATCCTGCGCCTGCACGCATTGATCGAGTCGGCCTGCGCCAACCTGGGCGCTGACATCAAGGCCGCTCCCATCGTCGCCGAGACCATGCGCAACCTGTATGACGGCGTTCCCATGGACGAGGTCTACAAGGCATCCATTCTGGCCGCCCGCACCCTGATCGAAAAAGATCCCGACTACACCTACGCCACGGCCCGCTTGCTGCTGCATACCATCGTGCGTGAGGTGCTGGGGCGTGACGTGACCCAAAGCGACATGGGCCAGGCCTACAAGGACTATTTCCCCTCCTTCATCCAGAAGGGGGTGGACAACGAGCTGCTGGATGAGCGCCTGCTCAAGCAATACGATCTGAACCGCCTGGGCGCTGCGCTCAAGGCCGAGCGCGACCTGCAGTTCGATTACCTCGGCCTGCAGACGCTGTACGACCGCTACTTCCTGCACGTCAAGAAGACCCGCATCGAGCTGCCCCAGGCCTTCTTCATGCGTGTGGCCATGGGCCTGGCACTGAACGAAACCGACCGCGAGGCACGGGCCATCGAGTTCTACGAAGTGCTGTCCAGCTTCGACTTCATGTCCAGCACGCCCACGCTGTTCAACAGCGGCACGCTGCGCTCGCAGCTGTCGAGCTGCTACCTGACCACGGTGCCGGACGACCTCGATGGCATCTACGAGTCCATCAAGGAAAACGCCCTGCTGTCCAAGTTCGCGGGCGGCCTGGGCAACGACTGGACGCGCGTGCGCGCCCTGGGCAGCCACATCAAGGGCACCAACGGCGAATCGCAAGGCGTAGTGCCATTCCTGAAGGTGGTGAACGACACGGCCGTGGCAGTGAACCAGGGCGGCAAGCGCAAGGGCGCCGTCTGTACGTACCTGGAAACCTGGCACCTGGACATCGAAGAGTTCCTGGAACTGCGCAAGAACACCGGCGATGACCGCCGCCGCACGCACGACATGAACACGGCGAACTGGATTCCCGACCTGTTCATGCGCCGCGTGATGGAAAAGGGCACCTGGACCCTGTTCTCGCCCTCCAACGTGCCGGATCTGCACGATCTGTTCGGTGCCGACTTTGAAAAGGCCTACGTGGCCTACGAAGAAAAGGCCGCACGCGGCGAGATCAAGCCCGCCAAGACCGTGCAGGCCACCGACCTCTGGCGCAAGATTCTGACCATGCTGTTTGAAACCGGCCATCCCTGGATCACGTTCAAGGATGCCTGCAACGTGCGCTCGCCCCAGCAGCACGCTGGCGTGGTGCACTCGTCCAATCTGTGCACCGAGATCACGCTGAACACCAGCGACACCGAAACTGCCGTTTGCAACCTCGGCTCGGTCAACCTGCTGCAGCACATCAAAGACGGCCAGATCGATCACGAGAAGCTCAAGAAGACCATCACCGTGGCCATGCGCATGCTGGACAACGTGATCGACATCAACTACTACGCCGTGAACAAGGCCCGCGACTCCAACCTGCGCCATCGCCCCGTGGGCCTGGGCGTGATGGCCTTCCAGGACAGCCTGTATGCGCTGCGCATTCCTTATGCCTCGCAGGAAGCGGTGGAATTCGCCGACAAGTCGATGGAAGCCATCTGCTACTACGCTTATTGGGCGTCCACCGAGCTCGCCAAGGAACGCGGCCAGTACTCCAGCTACAAGGGTTCGCTGTGGGACCGCGGCATCCTGCCGTTTGATACGCTGGACATGCTTGCCAAGGCCCGTGGCGGTTATGTGGAAGTGGACCGCTCGTCCACGATGGACTGGGACGCGCTGCGCAAGAAGATTGCGCAGGACGGCATGCGCAACTCCAACTGCGTGGCCATTGCGCCCACCGCCACCATCTCCAACATCATCGGCGTGGATGCCTCGATCGAGCCCTCGTTTGGCAACCTGTCGGTCAAGTCCAACCTGTCGGGCGAGTTCACCGTGATCAACAGCGGGCTGGTGCGCGATCTCAAACGCCTGGGCCTGTGGGACGACGTGATGATCATGGACCTCAAGCACTTCAAGGGTTCGCTGCATCCCATTGACCGCGTGCCGCAGGACATCAAGGCGCTGTACTCCACAGCTTTTGAAGTCGAGCCCCAGTGGCTGGTTGAGGCCGCATCGCGCCGCCAGAAGTGGATCGATCAGGCACAGAGCCTGAACATCTACATGGCTGGCGCATCGGGCAAGAAGCTCGACGACACCTACAAGCTGGCATGGGTCCGTGGCCTCAAGACCACGTACTACCTGCGCACGCAAAGCGCCACACACGTCGAGATGAGCACCGTGAACACGCGCCAGCTCAATGCCGTGTCGTCGGGTGGAGACAGCGGCGCATCGGCAGCTTCTGCCACGGCGCAAGCGCAGCCCAGCCCGCTGGAAGCCGCTGCTGCAGCTGCTGCTCAACAGGCCGCGGCGGTGCCAGCGACGGACGTGAAGTTCTGCGCCATCGACGATCCTGGCTGCGAGGCCTGCCAGTAAGCACTTTGCGAGCAACGCTTCGGAATCGCCCGGGGCGTTGCTTCGGTGCTGTGAAGCAACAAAACCTTGCTGCACAACGCTTCAGTGCTTTTCTTTTCGCAGCACTGCTTTCATAATCCGAACACTGGAAAATCTATGTTGACCTGGGACGAAGAAGTCAAGCCCTCATCGCAAAATCAACTGGACGGCGGTCTGCCCAACAACCGCCAGGTGGGACAACCGCCTCTCGCTTTCCAGACACCTTCGCTGCAACCCGTGGGCGCCGCGTCCACCGCAGCACACACCTCCACGACATCCGTCACTGCTGCAGCGCATCGCCGCGTCAATGCAGCTGACAAGCGCATCATCAACGGCCAGACCGACGTCAACCAGTTGGTGCCCTTCAAGTACAAGTGGGCGTGGGAAAAATACCTGGCCACCTGCGCTAACCACTGGATGCCCCAAGAGGTGAACATGACGCGCGACATCGCGTTGTGGAAGGACCCCAACGGCCTGACCGACGACGAGCGCCGCATCATCAAGCGCAACCTCGGCTTCTTCGTCACCGCCGACTCGCTGGCCGCCAACAACATCGTGCTGGGCACTTACCGCCACATCACTGCCCCTGAGTGCCGCCAGTTCCTGCTGCGCCAGGCCTTCGAAGAAGCGATCCACACCCACGCCTACCAGTACATCGTCGAGTCGCTGGGCCTAGATGAGAGCGAGATCTTCAACGCCTATAACGAAGTCCAGTCGATCCGTGACAAGGACGAGTTCCTGATCCCCTTCATCGAAGCGATCATGGACCCATCCTTCAAAACCGGTACCCCCGAAACCGACCAGACCCTGCTCAAATCGCTGATCGTTTTTGCCTGCCTGATGGAAGGCCTTTTCTTCTACGTGGGCTTCACGCAAATCCTGGCGCTGGGTCGGCAGAACAAGATGACGGGCGCTGCAGAGCAGTACCAGTACATCCTGCGCGACGAGTCGATGCACTGCAACTTCGGCATCGATCTGATCAACCAGCTCAAGCTGGAAAACCCGCACCTGTGGACGGCGGAATTCAAGGCCGAGATCAAGGCACTGTTCCTCAAGGCTGTCGAGCTGGAGTACCGCTACGCCGAAGACACCATGCCCCGTGGCGTGCTGGGCATGAACGCCTCCATGTTCAAGGGCTACCTGCGCTATATCGCCAACCGCCGCGCAACGCAGATCGGGCTGGAGACACTGTTCCCCAACGAAGAAAACCCGTTCCCGTGGATGAGCGAGATGATCGACCTCAAGAAGGAACGCAACTTCTTCGAGACCCGGGTTATTGAATACCAGTCCGGTGGTGCGCTGTCCTGGGACTAGCGCCTTTTTTTGCAGGCCACACCACATGGATTTTTACACCACGCCCAGCACCGACAGCGCCGCAGAGTGCTGCCCTGCGAGGCGTTCCCGTGTTCATGGAGATGGAGTTTTGATCCATCTCCATGGATCGCTTTCTGTCCACTGCAGACAGGGAGTGCTCTTTGCAAATTGACCCAAGGAGAACATGATGGCAACTGCGAAAAAACCGGCCGCTAAAAAGGCTGTTCCCGCGAAGAAGGCTGCAACGGCCAAACCCGTAGCCGCAAAGAAGGCTGCACCTGCCAAGAAGGCAGCAGCGCCGGCAAAGAAAGCCGCTCCTGCCAAGAAGGCCGTAGCTGCGAAAAAGGCTGCACCCGCCAAGAAGGCAGCAGCACCGGCAAAGAAAGCCGCTCCCGCCA